>JBOGKL010000343.1:0-3971 GCA_050745525.1 Terriglobales bacterium
GACGCCGCCCTGGAACCCCCGCGCAAGCCCGGGCTCACCATGCCCCCCTACGAAGGGCCGATTCCGCCGCCCATGGGGATTTCCATTCAAAAGGTCTTTCAGTGCTGTCCCCGGATCAAACAGTGAAGCAGGAGCTCCTCCTTCCATGTCGCTGAATCTATGGTTGATTCTGTTCATCATCTCCATCGCCATCAGCGCCGAAGTGCTGGCTTGGGCCGTGCAACACGGACAGTTCCGCAACATCAACCGCGGCAATGTGATGCCGCTGCGCGCGGCGGATGCCACGCCGCAGCCACCGCGGCCGCGGGCGCGCAGCACCGCAGCGCTGTGGCTGGGCTTTGCCGCCCTGACCGCCGTGTGGCTGGGCGCGGTGGTCTACCTGGTGCAACTCGCTTTTTGACTGCAACTTAGCTGGAGGGGACAGCATCGAGTCAGACGATGGGGCAGATCAGCCATCTCATCATCATTCAGCGCGCGGCGCTCATCCTGCTGCTGGGGTTCGCGTTAGCCGGATTCTTTTGCCTCATCTACCTGAGCGGCCGGGGCAAACACAGCCATTACGACGGCAACCCCATCCGACCGGTGCACGATTACGGCGGATGGGTCAAGGAAGGTAGCGGCCGGGTCCCGCTCTTCCTGAAGCTCTGGATCATCGCCATCGCGTCGTGGTGCGTGGTCATCACCGCCATCGTCATTCACCACGGCTATTGGTACTAGCCATGCCCTACCGGCAAGACGACCAACCCCTGCACGAACGCCTGACCCAAACGGCCTCGGAGTGGGCCATGATTCTCGGCCTTTCCGTGATGCTGATCGTGTGGGCTCTCATCGCCATTAAGACGATCGGCAGCGGCACCCGCCTCAGCCCCAATTACAACCTGCTGCGGCCGACCCCGGCGGCGCAGGCCTACAACACCATTCACGCGTTTCAAAGGCCACGGCGATGAACGACGATCCTTCGTCTCCCTCCAATCCTGCCGCCAATCCCAACGCCAGCACCATGGACATGCTGCGCGGACTGGCCCAGGAAGCGGTCCAGTACGGCCGTGACCTGTTGCAGTTGTTCGTCACCGAGGCGAAGGAAAAGTCCCGCTCGCTGCGCGTCATCGGCGGCTTGGCCGCCGCCGCCGGCCTGTTCCTTCTGTTTGCCTTCTGCTGGCTCAGCCTGGCCTTGGTGGGCGTCATCTCTTACGGGCTCGGCAGTTGGCGCTGGGCTCTGCTCATCGTCGGCGTCGGCTATGCCATCATCGGCCTGCTCATGATGATCCCCGTCATCCACGGACTGACCAGCGGCTTGCTCCGCTTCGAGCACACCCAGCGGCGGCTGAAGGAAGATAGCGAATACATCAAGAACAAACTGGCCGCCTAGACGGTCTCTCGCGTAGCATAAGGCGAGGGTACCGCATGCACACGTTCTGGTTGCTTTGCACGCTCGCCGCGCTCATGGCCGCCGCGCCCGCCAAACCGGCACGGCACCGGGCGCCGGGCCCGGCCGCGACGATTCGCCAGGAAATGGAAGCCCAGGCCGCCGCCTGGAACCGGGGCGACGTGGACGCCTTTATGGCCGCCTATTGGCGTTCCCCGCGGACGCAGTTCATCGGCGCCGGCGGCATCACCACGGGCTGGACGCCCGTGCGCGAGCGCTATCTCAAGACCTATCCCGACCGCGCCGCCATGGGGACGCTGACGTTCTCCGATCTCAAGATCACCCTGCTGTGCCCCGATTACGCCTACGTGGTCGGCCACTTCCACCTGCAGCGGGCGCATGATCAGCCCCACGGCGTGTTCACGCTGCTGTTCCGGCGCTTCCCCCAGGGATGGCGTATCATCTCCGATCACACGACGGCTACGCCATAATCGAACCATGGCGCAACTGCTGGCCGACATAGCCTACGGGGAACATCCGCGGCAGCGGCTGGACCTGTTCCTGCCCGAATCGTCCTCGCCACGCCTGTTGCTGTTCGTGCATGCCGGGGCGTGGCAGGGGGGTGACAAAGAGCAATATCGCGCACTCGGGGAGCTGCTGTCGGGATTCGGCTACGCCGTGGCTCTGCCCAATCACCGCCTGGCGCCGGAGTATCCCTACCCGGCGGCGATCCAGGACGTATCGGCCGCCGTGGAGTGCGTGCTGCGCTTCAGCCCGGAAAGCGGCATTCAGCCCGACGGCATCCTGGTCGGCGGGCACTCCTCGGGTGGACATCTGGCCGCCCTGCTGGCGCTGCACCCGCGTTATCAGCCCGAGGCCAGTATCGCCGGAGTGCTCAGCATTAGCGGCGTCTACGACCTCCCGCCCTATTTCGAGATGGACGGCTACCTGGGGCCCGTGTTTGGGTCCGATCCGGCGATGTGGGCAGATGCCTCGCCCCTGCGCCATGTCTCGCCGGGCGCGCCGCCGTTCTTTCTGGCGCACGCCGAACACGATTACCCCGGCGCCGCCCAGCAGGCCGAGGCTATGGCGGAACGATTGCGGCGCTGCGGCGGACACGCCAATGTCACCTCCGTGCCCGGCCGCAACCACGTGACGATTCTCACCGGCGTGCAATCCATGTTCGACCCTCTGGCCATCGGCCTGGCCACGTTCCTGCGCGGCGTTCGCTAAAAGCCGGGCAAGAGCGAGAACTCCCATACGTGCGAGCGCAGCGGGCGATCATTGGGGATCGCATAGCTGAGCGAAATCACCACGTAGCCGAAGGCGTTCGCGCGCAGCGTGATGCCTTCGCTGGAGACCGGGCGGCGCGAGCCACCCAGAAAGTCCGGCTTCAGCGCCGCAGTCCAGGCCGCGCCGGCATCGAAAAACGGCGCCAGCTCGATGGGCGGAATATGCTCGTTGTTATACACGCCGAGCGGCCCGGTCAGTTCCAGGCGCGCTTCCAGGTTGAGCGCCGCGATCTTGCTGCCCAACAGACGATCGAGCGCCGGACAACTGCCGGTGGTATCGAACCCCGCACCGCACTCCTGCGGCGAAAAAGAGTTGAAGTCATAGCCGCGGATCAGCGACGGATAGCCGAGAAACAGGTCCTGAAGCCGCGGGTCGTCGGCGCCCGGGCCGTAGCGGCCGTAGGTGAGGATGCGCCCCGCCAGGCTCAGCGATGGCGTCATGCCCAGGTAGCGGCGGTAGTCCACCAGCGTGTTCTCAAAATCAATGCTGCCCGCGTTTTCACCCACTTGCAGACGGTAACTCTGACCCCGAATCGGGCTGGTGCCGCCGAAAATCGAGGTGTCATAAACCAACGCTGCCGTCGCCACGGCAAAATTGAGTGCGGGCGGGGCGGGAAGATTCTCATACGTATCGGTCAGCAGTGTCCCGGTGGTCAGGTCCACAACTTGCGTCTGCTGGCGGGCGGCAAACCCGATGTTTTCATAACCGCCAGTGAACTCGACCCGTTGCGCGCGGCTGAACGGATAGGCCAGGATGCCGATGGCCTGCCGGTCCAGCTCCCATTCGGTAATCTGCTGCGTTTGCGCCACGGCCCGGCCATTCACGATGCCGGTCGTAACCCCGAAGGCTCCGGTGGCAAACGGCGTCTGGCCGCCGCCGAAGCCCCAAGTCCAGCGGTGATGTTCGTCGGTGTAAATGGCGCTCCCGGCCAGGTTGTTTACGAAACCCGAGCCGCCCGAAAAACTCAGCGACTCGACCGCAACGGTGAGATTGCGGTAGCCGAGCAGATCACTGAAGTGCAGTGCCGTGCCCCCGCCCAAGGCCGTGCCAAAGTTGCTGACGCCGACGGCGATGCTGGGCGGCGCTATGTAATCGAGCTGCAGCTTGGGGTGATAGGAGTGGACGGTAAAGTTGGAGGCCACCTCCAATCCGCTGCGCCAGGCGCGCAGGTAGGTGGCGACTTCGCCCGTGTCGCTGGAGCGGGGCGCAAGCAGAGCGGGATGGAACTGGGCGAGCGCCGGGGTCACCGGCGCCGCCGGCTGCGGCAGCCGGACAAGGCTATACGTATCGTTCGAAAACTCGCTGTACAGTA
>JBOGKL010000344.1:0-8434 GCA_050745525.1 Terriglobales bacterium
TCCCGCTGGTGGCCACGCCCAAGGAGTTCGCGCTGCAGGCGGCCATCGTTCACCAGGTCGCCGGCGAGGTGCTGGGCGCGGCCAAACTGAAAATCTCTTACCTGGTCGGCACCATGATCGAGCTGCCGCGCGCCGCCCTGGTGGCCGGCGATATCGCCCAGGAGGCCCAGTTCTTCAGCTTCGGCACCAACGATCTCACCCAGACCACCTACGGCTTCTCCCGCGACGATATCGGCAAGATCCTGCCCGTCTCTCTCGGCCAGGGCGTGCTCAACCCGGACCCGTTCGCCAGCCTCGACCAGGCCGGCGTCTGTCAACTGGTGCAGATGGGCACCGCCAACGGCCGCAAGACGCGCCCCGACTTGAAGGTCGGCATTTGCGGCGAGCACGGCGGCGATCCCGAGTCGGTGAAGTTCTTCCACCGCACCGGGCTCAACTACGTCTCCTGCTCGCCCTACCGCGTCTTGGCCGCGCGTCTGGCTGCCGCCCAAGCCGGCGCCAGCGACGAAACCTCGCGCCAGGCCGCCCGCACGGCCTAATCGTCCACGCCCAGGCCGACGCCTCCTACCACCACGCGGTAAGATGGCCTCATGTTGGAGTTACGAGGAACTAGCAAGTCCTACGGCCGCCGGGAGGTTCTGCACGAAACCAGCCTGCAGGTGCGGCGCGGGGAGATTTGCGGCTACCTCGGCCCGAACGGGTCCGGAAAGAGCACGACCGTACAGCTTCTGACTGGGCTGCTGCCTCCCACGCGCGGACAGGTGCTGCTCGACGGTCGCCCCATCGCAGATGACCTCACCGGTTACAAGCGGCTCCTCGGTTACGTGCCGGAGGAAGGAGCCGTCTATCGGCACCTGAGCGCATGGGAATACCTCGAGCTGGTCGGCGGTTTGCGCGGCATCCCGCCCGCCGAGCTCGCCACGCGCGCGCGGGCCCTGCTGGAAGCCTTTGCCATCGCCGGCGACGCCGACGTTCTGCTCGATGAGTACTCCAAGGGCATGCGGCAAAAAATCCTGCTCGCCGCGGCTTTGCTGCACGATCCGGAAATCCTGATCCTGGACGAGCCGTTCTCCGGTCTCGACGTAACCACCGTCCTTCTGTTCCGGCATCTGCTGGGCTCATTGGCGGCGCGCGGGCGGATCATCCTCATCACCTCCCACGAGCTCGAGCTGATGCAGGAGTTATGCGACCGGGTGATCGTGATCTACCGGGGCCGGATTGTCGCCGACGATCGCGTGGCCAACCTCCAGCAACTCATGGCGCTCCCTACCCTGGAGGCCATTTTCACCGAGCTCACCGAGCAGCGCGATGTCGCCCGCCGTGCCCAGGAGCTCGGCGCCCTGCTCGCGCGCCACCCAACGTGAAGCCCAAAAGCCAGTTTCGCCTGTTGCTGAACAATGCGTCGCGCCGCTTTGCGCGCCTCGACGGCGTGGCCCGCAACGCCGACGCGCGCTCGGCCTTGGTACTGGCGGCCATCGTCTTCGGCGTGCCGGAGGCATTTCTGGCCTTCCTTTTGGCCTACCCGGTAGTAATCGGCTTCCACGTGCAACTGGTGGATGCGCGTCCCATCTTGAATCAGTTGGCCTATTACTCCGCTCTCCTTCTGGCGCTCGCCGCGCTGTTGGAGTGGGACGCCCTATTGCCGCAGGCCCTCGACCGCGCCGTTCTGCAACCCCTGCCCGTCTCGCCCTGGCGCGTGGTGACGGCACATGCCGGCGCGCTCACGGCACTGCTGGGCATCCTGACCCTGGCCCTCAGCGCGCCCGCAATGCTGCTGATCCCGATGCTCGATGCCACCCACGCGTCCTACCTCGTCGCCGTGGCGCGCCAAGCCGCCGCCGTCGCCATCACCGCGGCGATTGCCCTGAGCGCGGTTGTGATCCTGCGTGTGCTGGGGCTCGCGCTGTCCACCGTGCCTGGTCTGCGGCGGCTGGGCGACGTGCTCCGGCTCGGCGGAATGATCGCCGCGCTGACCGCCGTTCTTCTCATCCCGGTTTTGTCTGCCGAGAGTTGGGCATGGCGCACCGCCTTCGCTTCGCCCCTATGGCTGGCACCATGGGCCGCTGGGCTGGCGTTGGTGGCGATCGTGTTGTTTGCGCTTGCTTCGCACCATGCCCTCCGGAGGCAATCCTTACCGCGGGCTGGCCCGCATCGGCGGCGGTGGGGGCGCTCGCAACCCGGGCCGCAGGCGGCGGTGGCGAGTTTTGCCGCGCGCACGCTGGTGCGCTGCGGGCGACAGAGCATGGCCGTCGGGGCGTGGTTTGCTTTGGGGGCGGGCGTGGTATTCGCCTCGGCGGTGCGTCTGCATTGGGGCATTCATCCGCCCACTCTTACGGATTCCGCGGTGGCCGCGCTGTCCGTGCCGCTGCTGCTCTGTCTCTTTTTGCTGGCTGGAGTGCGCAGCGCGATCGCCATTCCGGTCGAGCTGCGCGCCAATTGGGTATTCCGGATTTGCGATTCTGGCGAGCCTGGCGCCCTCGCCCTGGCGACTCGACGTCTCATGTTGCCCTACCTCGGTGTCCTCCTCATCCCGGCCGCCGGATTCGCATTCTGGACCTGGACTCCCGGACTGGCTCTCGAACAAATTGGGGTCCTGGCGCTGACGGGGTTGCTTTGGATTCAGGCGCTGACCTGGGGCCTGCGTAAAATCCCCTTCGCCTGCTCCTATCAGCCGGGCGGAGCCAATTTGATGTACGTCTGGCCGATTTACGCGCTTGGATTCTTGCTGGGCGGTTATGTGCTCGCAAGTTGCGAGCAGTGGATTCTCGCTGGAGTTTGGCGCTGGGCCGCCGCCGTGGCACTGCTCGTTGCGGCGCTGTTGTGGTCGGAGCACCGGCGGCGCCACTCACCGGGCTTTGGCTATCAATTCGAGGACGCACCCGAGCCCGCAGTCCAGACCCTCTTGGACTGAAGCTTCACTGGAGCGACGGATGGAGATCGGCGGCCGGGCTAATTGCCGCGCGCCCGGCCGCGCGGGTTGATCCGGCTGCGCTACTTCGAAACTAATCCAAACCGCCGCTGTAGCCGGGCGTCGTTCCACGTCGGCACCTGCAGCAGCAGCTACACACTCAGCCCGAGAGCCGCCCGCACGGCCTAGCCGCTTCCGCGGCTGCAAACGGCTTCGCATCAGATGGCCGCTTGCAGCGCCGCCTCAGCGCCCACGCCGGGCGCGGCGCGCCAGGCATCGAGCAGACCGGCAAACCGCTCCATGGCGCGCGGATACCAGTCACGGCCCACGCCGAAGCCGATGCGGAAGTGGACCGCGAAGCCCCAGCAATCACCGGGCGCGAGCAGCACGCCCCGCTCCGCCGCGGCTTGGCAAAATGCCCGGGCGTTGCCGCCCGATTTCAGCCGCGCGAACGCGGTCATGCCGCCCTCCGGCCGCACCCAGTCGAGCACATCGGCGTAGTCGCGGAACACGGCGTCGAGCAGCGCCAAATTGGCGCGCGTGGTTTCCCGCGTTCGCGCCAGCACGCGCTCGTAGTGGCGCGCGGCGATGGTGCCGAGAAATTCACCCAGGACGGTGTTGGAGACCGTCACATATTCGCGGGCGTTGGCGTACGCGCTCCGGCGCGCGGCATCGCGTTCGACGATCCAACCCAGCCGCAGTCCGCTCAGCGAAAATGCCTTGGAGAAATCTCCGACCACGGTCGCCCGCTTCAGGCGGGCGGCCGACTCCCGCGCCGGGCCGTGATAGATGGGATGGGCGGCGGCGCTCCGCCTTGTAGTTGTAGGGGCGAGCTGTCTCCGTCAGTTCGCCCCCGGCTCGGCCGCGTGATAGAACAGGTGCAACAGCGCTTCCGCGAACAGTTCGAGCAGACGCAGCCGCTTCCGGCGCAGAACGTATTCCCGCAACGCGGCCGTAACCGCCTCTTTTTTCGTCCGGTGCCGGCCCGCACGTCTCGCTGCCTCGATCAAGCGTGAGCGGCTTCGGCACGGCCTGGTGAGCGGGAAAGCCCGAGAGGTTCGCGCAGCAATTTTTCCGCGAGTTCGGCGGCCTGCCCGCCTTCGAGCGCCAGCAATTCGCCCGCAGTCCATCGCGGTCCCGTGTGCTGCCGCCCAGGTTAAACTCCGCGTCGGCGTGTTGCTGCAGCCACTGATCCAGCACAAACGGCGTAAATTGCACGATCGCTCCGTCTCCCAACCACTCTACGCCGCCCGGCACGCCTACAAGTCGTAATGTGGGATCATGCCCACCCGTTTGGCCCTGAACGACCGCGGGCGGGCGCTCGCGGCTACGTAGGCACTCGCAGCAGCAGGTACACGCCCAAGCCCAGAAACAGCACGTCGGGCGTCCAGGCGGCCACGGCCGCGGGCAACTGGTTCAGGTTGCCCAGCGCCTCGAGCAAGCTCGCGCAACTCCAGTAGGCGATGGCTACGGCGATGCCGGCGCTGATGCCCGCCAGCGCGCCCCGCCGTCCGACGCTGAGGGCGAAGGGAAACGCCAGCAGCGCCATCACCAGCGTGATCAGCGGGTAGGAGATTTTCTTCGCCAGCGTGATCTCCAGCCGGCTCACGTTGTAGCCGCTGCGCCGCAGCGCGGTCACGTAATGGCGCAACTGCAGGTAGCTCATCTGCGTGCCCTGGCGCGCGTCGGTGGCGAAGTAGGAGGGCGTCTCCGGCAGCCCGCTGAAGTTGCCCACCAAAAAGCGCTCGAAGCTCGTCTGTCCGCTCGCGTCGAAGCGCCGCGCCCATCCGTTGGTGAACACCCAGGTATGGATGGCGCTATCCCAGCGCGCCTGCTGCGCGAAGATGCGCCGCGTCAGTTGAAACCGCCCGGGATCGAACTGAAACACCGACACGTCGTCAAACGTCTCGGCCTGTGTGTCGTAAAAACGGAAGTAGTAGACGTCGTGGCCGCGCCCGAACACCCACTTGCGCTCCGGGTTGCGGTAGGTCTGCGCCGGCTGCCCCTTGATTTGGTCGTGCAGCGCGTTCTGGCGCTGGTTGAACACGGGCAGCCACGTCGCCCCCAGCGCGAACTGCAGCCCGCACAGGCATCCGGCCACCACCACCACCGGCACCAGCAGCCGGTACACGCTCACCCCGCACGCCTTCAGCGCCGTAATTTCGTTGCTTTTCGCCAGCAGCCCGATGGCGATCATCACCCCCACCAGCAGCGCCACCGGCGTCATGCGATACAGCATCTGCGGGCTGAAGTAGAACAGGTACGCGATCACGGTCGAAGCCGCGACGTGGTGCTGCAGGATGCTCCCGAACAACTCAAACAGCGTGAAAATCAGCACCAGCACCACAAACGCAACCAGCAGCAGTATGGTCGCGCCCAAAAACGCGCGCGTGACGTAGCCGCTCAGCAGCGAGGGCATCCAGCTGTGTCCCGCCTGCCGCGCCACCTCGGGCATCCCATGGCCGCGCCGCCGGCTCACGCGCCCTGGCAGGAAAGCACGCAGCCAAGCCCACGCATCCCACCGCTCGCGCGCCTGTGGCGGATGCCGGTCCAGCCGCCACAGCGCCCACGCCCCACCGGCAAAAAAGATCAGGTTCGCCGCCCATACCCCCCAGAACGGCGGCAGCCTGCCCTCCCGCGCCAGGCTCATGCCCGTGAGGAACAGCAGGTAGTAGACCACCACCAGCACCAGCGTCCACACGAACCCGCCCGCACGCCCTCCCCGTCGTCCGCTCAGCCCCACGGCGATGCCGGCCAGTGCCAATGCCAGGCAGGCAAAGGCCAGCGCCCAACGCCGGTAGTACTCGACCCTTGCCGCGCGCCAGTCGGCGGCGTAATGCGCGCGCTGCCACAGAGGTCCCGAGGCCTCGGCGCTGAGCGCGGGCGGTCCCGTCCGCTCCGCCGGCAGCAGAAACGGAATATCCACCGACTGGAACTCGCTCACCAGGCTCGTGTCCGGCTTGGCCGGATCCACGCGGTAGCGCGTGCCTCCCGTCAGGTGCAGTTGCAGCTCGCCGCGCCCGCGGCGCAGCAAGGTCCCGCGCGAGGCCAGCGTGAGCTCGGGCGCCTGCGGTGACGCCATCTGCGCCACCAGCACGTTGTCCCACTGGCTGCCTCCGGCCTTGATGTCGCCGGCGTAGACCACCCAATTCGGATTGTTGCCGGGCTCGAAAAACACCCGCGGCTGAATGGCGGAGGCGATTTGCGAGCTGGCCAGTCGCTCCGTCAACTCCCCCAGCCGCTGCCGCGCCGCCGGCGCCAGCCACAGCGTGGCGAACAGCGCCAGCCCCAGCGCCACCACCGCCATCCCCAGCAGCGGACGCACCAACCTTCGCGCCCCCACGCCGCTGGCCGCCAGCGCCATCAACTCCCCGTCGCTGCCCAGCCGTCCCAGCGCCAGCAGCAGCCCCGCCACCACCGCCATGGGCAGCGTGAACACCAGCGCCTCCGGCATCACGTAGGCCACCAGTTGCGCCAGCGCGCCGGCGTTGGCGTGTACGGCCGCTTCCATCGCGCGCCCCAGGTCCTGCATGAAGAGCACGAAGGTGAACAGCAGCAGTGCCAGCGCGGCGTACAGCGCCACTTCACGGCGGATATAGCGGGACAGCATTCGCATGCGCGGAATTTTTCCTAGTATGCGCCGCTTAGCGCCTTACCACCGCAAGGAAGCCGGGATCGGGTGGAGAGGGAAGCAAGGTAATTAACGTGTTCGGATTCTGCGGATCGCGCCCGCGGATCACGGCCACATCGTTCGAGCCGCCGTCGGAGGCGAACAGCAGCGCCCCTCCGCCCACCAGCGCCAGCGCGTCCGGCTCCTGGCCGACGTGGATCACCGCCTCGACCGTCCGCGCCGCCAGGTTGATGACGGAAATGGTCCCGGCTTGCGCGTTGGCGACGTCGAGCGTGGTCCCGTCCGGCGTCACCGCCATCGCCCCGGCGCCCAGCCCGGCCGGAATGGTGCCGCTCACCTCATTCGCCGAGGTAGTGATGACGCTGACGCTCCCGCCCGCATTGGAGACATACAACTCCCCGCCGTCGGGCTTGAGCACCATCTGCCCCGGCTGCTCGCCCAGCGGCAGGTACACCAGCAGCCCCGGCACTTGCGTGTTCACCGCGGCGACGGTCTTGGCGCACAACACGAACACTTTATGCCCGTAAGGCAGGCTCACCACCTGGCGCGGCGTGGCGTCGAGCGCCACCGCCCGCCAGACGCGGGAGCCGGGCTCGGGCCCGCCGGGTCCCCGGCCCGGCCAAGCGTGAAGCGGGTCGCGTGGCGTAGCCACGCCGGGTCCCGCGCCAGTCAATGGCCGAAAGGGGACCTCCGCCAGCAGCAGTTCCGGCGGCTGGCTGATGGCCACGGCCAACTGCCGCGCCGGGGTGAGCGCCATGGCCACCGCCGGGCCCGGCAGTGTCCACTGCCCCCGCAGCCGCCCCGTGGCGGCATCGAGCGCAATCAGCCGTCCGCCGCCCGACCCGTTCGCCCCCGCCACGTACTCGGTACCGCGCGGGGACCCGTGCCGATCCATGCCGCCCGCGTCATAAACAATCGACGTTGGCTGCAACCCCAGCGCGCGCCGTGCGCGAATGCGCAGCGTCGCCGGATCAAGCGCCAGCCAAGCCGGCGCAGGCCCAGCGACGGCCAGGTCCAAAAGATGCGTCGCCGGATTCACCACGCCCGCGGCCACGCGCCCGCCCAATTGCGTCTGCGCCTTCAGCGACAGCGCTTGCGTGCCGATCGCCTGCAGTTGCCCGCTGCCTGCGACCACCACCACCTCCGGCGCCGCCGAGCGTACGGGCACACGGCTGCAGGCGCCGACTGCAAGCACAGCGGCAGCGGCTAGGCTACCCAAAAAATACCGACGCCAACGCGTACAAATCCTCCCCCACCGTCCGATTCTTCTGCAGCGCTTCTTCCAGCGGTACCGACGTCAGCTCCTGCCCGTGCAGTGCCGCCATGCGTCCGAACTCGTGCCGATGCACCATATCAATGGCCTGAATGCCGTAGCGGGTGGCCAGCATGCGGTCAAACGCCGTGGGCGTACCCCCGCGCTGCGTGTGGCCCAATATCACGACGCGCGTCTCATACCCCGTGTGCCGCTCAATCTCCTCCGCGACGCGGTTGCTGACGCCCCCCAGGCGCGGATGGCCGAAGCTATCTTTCGCAGCGCCGGTGCTCTCCTCAGTCCCACCCTGAGCGTGTGCGCCTTCGGCCACCACCACGATGCTGAAATACTTCCCGCGCTGGTGCCGCCGCCTCAGCAGCTCGCATACCTCCGTCATCACAAACGGCTTCTCCGGAATCAGCACCACATCGGCCCCGCCCGCCACGCCCGCATAGAGCGCGATCCAGCCCGCCTCCCGCCCCATCACCTCGACCACCATGACGCGGTTGTGCGCCTCGGCGGTGCTGTGTAGTCGGTCCACCGCCTCGGTGGCGACGCCCACCGCGGTGTCAAATCCGAAGCAGAGATCGGTGCCCGACAGGTCATTGTCGATCGTCTTGGGCACTCCCACCAGCGGCAGTCC
>JBOGKL010000345.1:0-3726 GCA_050745525.1 Terriglobales bacterium
CATCTGGGCCGACGCGGCGCGTCACTATGACCAGCGCGGGCTCGCCGGATTGCTGCTCGCCATCGCCAGCATTAACATATGGAACCGGCTCAACGTGCCGACGCGGCAAGTTGCGGGCGAGTGGGCCAAATCAGCCGCGGGGAAGGCCGCGCTGGAAGAAGGCGCGCCCCGGACCGCGAACCGCTAGCTAGCGCAGTTGCGGATCCGCAGCTCAGCAGCAAGCTTCCCCTTGCAGCGCTCTCCTGCCTTCGATGCAGAGGATGGGGACTGCCGCAAGTGCAGCCACGGGATCAATCCACGCGCCACGAAACAAGCCGCTCAGCGCCAGCCCGGCGAGGGTAATGACCGCGAGGTAAGCGCAGGTTGCAGACTGCGCTGCGTCGGCAATCAACGCAGCGTTGCGCGTCTTTTTGCCGGCCCTCCTCTTGGCCGCACTCAGCAGGGGCATCACGATCAGGGCAGCAATGGTCACGCCGATACCCATCCAGCTTATCTCCGGCCGCACGTCTTTCCACATGGCCAAGATCGACGTGAAAGCAATGATACCCGCCAGAATGAACAGCAGGCCTCCGGCCAGCCTGGAGGCGTGGCGCTCGTCGAGCGTAAAATGAGGCAAAAACTGCAGAAGCACGACCGTCGCCGACAACAGCTCGACGAAGCTATCCGCGCCGAACGCCAGCAGTACAGGGCTGCGAGCACGCCAGGCAGCCAGCAGGGCTATGGCACACTCGGCCAGCATCCAGAGCAGCGTGACAACTTGCAACCGCCGGATGTGGCGCGTCATCTCGCTTGGGTCGGCACAGCAATCGCAGCTTGGTGCCGCTTTACCTGCCGCTACTTCCGGAAAGTCCACGATTGCCGCCACTCCCTCCCGACGCTTTCATTTTAAGTGCCAGAGGCACAGCCGCTAACCCCGGCAGGTCGGTCTCGGACCGCCGGCGCTGTTAACCGGCGTGCGCGGCAACATGATTTGCATACCCTTCGCCCGCCTCCTGCTCCTGGCTGGTGCCGATATCCGAACTGTGCAAGAATTGATGGTCGGCGGTATTGGTCCGCTTTGCGCGGAGGCTGTTCGCCGACGCCAACTTGCTGCAAACAAAGCAGTTGGCAACACCGTGGCCAGGTAGCTCAGCCGGTAGAGCAGCGGACTGAAAATCCGCGTGTCGGCGGTTCAACTCCGTCCCTGGCCACCACCTCTTTTATTACCCTTTACTGCTCACCGTGCGGGTGGAAGTGGAAGGTCGGGCGTACCGCGCTGGCGGGCAGCACCGTCAAGGTCACGCTCGACGGAAACTCCGTGTCGTGGTGCACGGCGTTGTGGGCGATCACGCCGTGGCTTTCGTCGTAGTTGTTTCCGCCCGTGTTCAGGTTGCGGTCAAAGCGCGGGAAGTTGCTGCTCGAGAGCGCAATGCGCAGCCGATGGCCGGGTTTGAAGTAGTAGCTGGTGTCGATCGGCTGGAACGTCACCTTGTAGACTTGGCCGGCCTGCATCCACACCGGGGCGTGGGTGTAGCCGTCGCGGTAGCGCATGCGCTGGATGTTTTCGGTGATGTTGAACGCCTGGCCATCGGGGTACACATCCATCACCTTGAAGGTGAAGTCGGTGTCCTTGGCGCTGGAGGAGACATAAAGCGTCACGGTGATCGGCCCGCTGACTTCCGTGCCCTGGGTGAAGATGGGTGAATTGTAGACCAGGACGTCGTTGCGCATTTCGTGCTCGTCCTGATCGTAGGAGCCGAACTTCACGGCGTTGCCCTCGCAGCATCCGCCGCCGCCGAAGGTGGTCACCGGGTGCGCCGGATCATAGAGGAAGCGGTCGGGGTGATCGTTGGCCTCGGGCGTGGGCGAGAGCATGCCGTCGCCGCGAAGCGTGTTGGCATGGCCGCCGCTGCTGAAATAATAGGTCTTGGTGGTCACGCCCGGGGGCGGCCAGGTGGGCGAGGTCTTCCATTCGTTTTTGCCCATCAGGTAGTACATCACCTTGGGGCGGCTCAGGACGCCGTTGTGCTCGCCCTTCATGAAGTGGTCGAACCAGTGGTAGACGAGGTCTTCGTAGTCGTAGCGCGCATCGCCTACGTCGAGATTGCCGATCATCGTGTGCGGGGTGGCGAAGGCGTACTGGCAGTGCAGCACCGGGGCGATGATGGCGTACTGCTGGTTGTTGACCGGGGCGGGCGCAGTGCGGCGCACGAAGTTGTACTCGGCCAAATTGGGCGAGACGGACACGTCAAACCAGCTCATGAACCATAGCCCCGGCTTGGTGATGCGCATGCCGTCGTTCCACAGACCGCCCTTGTACCAGGCGGGGGAGTTGGGCGTGCGCGCGATCATGTCGCCACCGGTGGCAATGCCGTCCACGTGGCTGGCGAAGATGCCCGGAGGGCCGCCGGCGTGGCGGATGATGTCCTGCTCGGGCAGATACCAGAGGCCCGTGTTCCAATCCACGGGCGGCATCTGCGGCGCCAGGTCGAACATTTTCGACTCCAGCGTCAACGTGGACTGCGACGTGTCGGGCGGGAACATCGGCCGGACCTCGTTCTGCTCGCCGTAGAGCCAGTCAATGAACAGCATCTGCACCGCGCCGCCGCGGTACCAGTTGCCCTGCTCGAAGTAGGGGCCGACGCGGCCGACGCCGGCGCCGAAGCCCTGGACGTTAAACGTCGTCCAGCCGGGATCATCGGGTTGGGCCACGGCGGCCGATTGCCATTCGGCGGTCGAGGAGCAGCCGTTGGTGCCGGATTTGCCGTTCGACCAGGGCTGCGAGGTGATCCAATGGACTTCATCCACGGCATCCGACAGCGGTGGCCCGAGGATGTCGTACTTGCCTTGCGAGAAGAATTGTCCGCGCTCGTTGATCTCGACGTAGGCGTAGCCATTTTCGACCGCGCGCAACTGTTGCGTCATGTCGGCGTAGGTGCCGTCTTTCACATCCCAGTAGTTGAACAGGTAAGGGGTGCGAATGAAGATGGTGGGCACCTTGCCCGTGGTCTTGGGGCGGTAGACATCCGCCATCATGTACTTGCCGTCCTGCATGCGGATCATCACGCGGCGATCAATAATGGCCACCTTTTCAAGCTGCTTTTCCTCCGCCTCGCGCTGGGCGCGCAGGACGGCGATCGAGGCGGGCGCGGGGCCGATGCACCCGTAGGACATCATGCAGCCCTTTACCACACCCATTTGCGCTTGAGCGGGACGCGGTTGCAGCAGCATCAAGCCGCAGGCGAGGATTAGCGCGGCCGCAAAGCCGCAAGCGCGATCGGAAGCTTTCATCCTGTTGCTCCTTCGTACTAACCGGTACGGGGGAAGATCGTGGCACCTTCGCGGGCTCATGTCAAATCGCGATGAAAAAAAACGCCGGGGCGTTGCCACCCCGGCGTGAAAATAACGGTTCCGACGGTCAGCGATTTACTGGTCGCCGTGGAAATGGTACTGCAATGTCGGTCGCTCGGCGCTCGCGGGCAGCACCGTCAACGTCACGCTCGACGGATACTCGGTGTCGTGATGCACGGCGTTGTGGGCGATCACGCCGTGGCTTTCGTCGTAGTTGTTCCCGCCCGTGTTCAGGTTGCGGTCAAAGCGCGGGAAGTTGCTGCTCGAGAGCGCAATTCGCAGCCGATGGCCGGGTTTGAAGTAGGAGCTTGTGTCGATCGGCTGGAACGTCACCTTGTAGACTTGGCCGGCCTGCATCCACACCGGGGCGTGGGTGTAGCCGTCGCGGTAGCGCAT
>JBOGKL010000346.1:0-5915 GCA_050745525.1 Terriglobales bacterium
GTGTTGGGCAGGGCGTCGGCCAAGCCGGTTTTAATCACGGCGTTATAAGGCTGGCTGGCCGAGTGATCGGCAGCGAGAAAATCGCCCAAGCCGGAGAAGCAATCGCGGGTGCAGGAAGGCGTGCCGGCATCGTCCGCGCGGATGCCGAGGGTGAGAGAAAGCTTCGGGGTGACGCGCCATTGATCGTCCACATAGGCGCCAAACTGGATCATGCGCAGGCCCGCCTCGCCAAACTCCGGATAGCCCTTCGAATACACGGTATTTTCACCGCTGGGATTGTTCGGGTCCATGCCGCCATTAAAAAACGAATCCTGATCCGTGGTGACCAGATCTCCGTATTCGTTGCCGCTGATCAGGACGTTGGCCAAGTAGTCGGTGCCGGTGAAACCGAAGTCAACGGCATGGCCGCCGAAGGTTTTAGAAAAATCATCTTCTAACTGCACCGATGTGACATTACGGCCTTCGGTGCCGCTCGCGTCACCGCCGCCGAGGGTGGTGAAGCTGCCGTCACCGAAGTCGAGTTGCGTGGGGAAGGTCTGTAACGCTGCCGCCAGATCGGGCGGGCCAAAGTGGGCGATGTAATGTTGCACCGAGAGCATCAGCGCATTCACGGCATTGGAGCCGAAGGTGTGACTCTCCGATGCGTTCACCGTGTACTCCGGCTGCTTACTGATGGCGTTGAAAACAGGATTGATGGGATCAATGCCGGAGGACTGCACCCCGCGGTCAACCATGAAATACAACATGGCGTGATCAGACGGGCTCATGTTCCAGTCGGTCTTGGCAATGGTCATGTTTTCCCAGGCAAAGTTGGTGGCGTTGGAGTAAAAATCCTGCGCACAGGGCGAGCTCGGACTGCCTGGGATTTGGAAGTAGATCGGATTGCCGGACGCGTCGCTCCCGATCTGGCTGCAGCCGCCATTCTGGGCTACCGGCGTAGCGCGGCCGGCGCCCGCGGCGCCGGCATACAGCTTAAAGATGTTCTGATAGAAGGGCGCCGAGGCCGGGTGGTTGGCGTTGATGTTGTTCATCGTGGCCGTGGCGTAGGCGGCGCTGGGTATGAAGGTCAAGGTGCTGGAGGGTAGCACCACAGCCAAGCCTTCGTCGTCGGCGAAGAAGAACAGCTTGTTGTGCAGGATGGGACCGCCCATGCTGCCCACCCACTGCTTGGCCATGGAAGTGGCGCGCGGGGTGCCGCTGGCGTTATTGAAGAAGTTGTTGCCCATCAAGTTTTCGCCGGTCCAGTGAAACGCCAGGTTGCCGTGAAAATTATTGGTTCCCGACTTGGTCACCATGTTGATGTTCGAGCCCGCCAGCGTGCCGTACTTGGTGCTGTAGCCGTTGCCCACGGTGGTCGCTTCCTGCACGGAGTTGATCCCCAGCAGCAGGTTGGTGGCGCCGCCATCGGTGGTATGACCGTAAGGATCCACATCTTCGGTGCCGTCGAGCCGGTACATGTTCGAGGTTTCCGGCATCCCGAACACGGAAGGGAAGTCGCCGCCGGTATTGATCGCGCCCGGCACGATCTGCGCCAAGTCATTGAGGTCGCCGCCGGGAATCGGGAGTTGCTGGATCTGCGTCTCCGTCACCGTGCTGGCAATGTCGCCATTTTCGGTCTGCAGTAAGGGCGGGGCGGCGGCGTTCACCTCCACCGTCTGATTGCTCGAAGCCAAGCCCAGCTTGAGCGGAACGGCGGTGACCTGGCCGAGCTGCACGATCACGCTTTGCTTGACGGCATGGAATCCGGTCGCGGTCACCGTCAAGGTATAGGTGGCCGGAACCAGCAGGGCGAAGTTGTAGTTTCCGTGCGCATCGGTGCGCGCCTGGTGCGTCTCTCCCGTGCCGCTATCAACGGCGATGATCAGCGCATTGGGGACCGCCGCGCCGCTGGGATCGAGAACGATGCCGGCGATGCCGCCCGTGACCAGCGACTGGGCGGACAAACGCGGCAGCCAGGCCGCCACACACAGGGCCACGGCGATCGCGAGGAAAGCAGATTGTTTGCGCATAGGACGACCTCCCGGCCCATACGCGCACCCGGTCTTCCGTTCTTATATCACCCATGCGTGGCGAAGGTCAATGGGCGTTAACGGGGGTCCTTGCGGCACTAGCGCAACTGCCGGTCGCGGGTCAGAATCACCCTCGCGCAGGCGCGCATACGGCCCGCGTCGAGCGCGTTGGCACTGGCCGCCTGCGTGCGCAAATTCATCGCCAATGCGTTCAGCTTGGTTTCACCCGTTCGCCGCGCCCGTCCGCTTTGACTTTTGACCTGCGTCATGGCCGCATTCAGGGTCGCGATCTGGTCCGCCGACACTGCCTGGTCGCGGCCGAGCTCATCCAGATAGGCGCGGGCCACGACGAAACGCGCGGGCCAGGTGTAATGGGGCTGCGATTGGACGTCGAGTTCAGAGAAGCGGGCCAGCCGTGCCGCATCAATTTCGTTCTGCGTCAGGTACGTGCTCGGCTTCAGCCGCAGCACGTCGAGCCCGCGAGCAATTTCGGAGCCGTAGATATAGCCGTTGTACCAGTACACCGACCAGTAGCCGGCATCGTCGTTCAGCACCTTGTTGTTGATCGCGCCGCGGTCAAAGTAGGCGATTTCCTGCACGTGCTGGGCGTCGGTGAAGTCAAAAATCGAGAGCCCGCCCTGGTACCACGCCTGCACCTCGAGGTCGCGGCCGGGGACCGGAATCAGCGACCCGTTGTGCGCGGTGCAGTTCTTGTATTTCGACTGGGCGACGGGCAGTTTGTAATAGCCGTCAAATTCCATCTGCCGCTGATCGCCGGAGCCAACGATGCTGAAGATGGCGTCGGCGCCCCAATCCAGCGGATCGGTGGCGCGGCAGCGGGCCGCGACCCCTCCCCCCCATTCGTCGGTGAAGACGACCTTGGTACCGGCGTTGTTGAACGTGGCCGAGTGCCAGAAGGAGAAGTTCGGGTCGGCCACGTCGGCGATGCGCACGGGATGGGCGGGATGACGGATGTCGAGCAATATGCCGTTGCCCTCGCAGGCGCCGGCGGCCATGCCCAGCGCCGGATAGGCGGTGATGTCGTGGCAGGCCGTCGTGGCCGTGGTGAACTGCGTGTCGGTGCCATGATTGCCACCGCGCCAGAGGCCGGCAATGGCGCCGGTATTGGCGCTGGCAAAGATGCGAGCGTGGGTGACCACGGCCGCCTGCTCGGGATGGGCCACCGGAACCTTGATGACGTAGTCGCCATATAGGGACGAGTTGGGGTCATTGGGCCCGTCGTCGTTGCAGCCCTTGAGCTCGGCTGCCGGGCGTACGCCGGAGATTCCGTTCACGTAAATGTAGACGTTATTGGGATCGCTGGGATCGGTCACCAGCGTGTTGGTGTGCGAGCCGCGGCAGGTCTGCACCGCCGCCACTTGGCGCGGACGCGCCGGGTGGCTGATATCGAAGATGCGCACACCCTCGAAATTATCGGCACTGGCCGGACGTTGCGGCGGCCGCTTGTGCTCGCGAAACGCCTGCCGCCGCGCCGCCAGATAGGCCGGGCTGAGCGGGGCGGGGTTGCCGCAGTTCACCGTGCCGCCGTTTTCGACCGAGACGAACAGCAGGTTCTTGTAGGCCGAGACGTCGCCCTGTCCGCCCGGACACACCAGCACCGTTTCCAGGCGCGGGTTCTCGGGATCGGACACGTTGTAGATGATCACGCCGTGGTAGTTGCCTTGAATGACGAGGTTGCCGTCAAAGGCCAGGTCGGAGTTCTGGTAGGAATCCGACACCAGTCCGGCGATATACGGATTGGGGCTGGCCATCCCTTGCGGCTGGTGCAGGGCCGCCACCAGGTGCAGGTTCTCCATCGCCTGGCCGGCATCGTAGAGGCCCGGCGCCAGCCCCCAACGCGGATCATGCGTGGTGGCGGTGCCTTCGGTTTTGGCGGCAGCCATCATGGCCACCCGTTCGGCGGCGGGCTGGGGGCGCTGCGCGGCGAGGGAGCCGGTGAGGACCAGGAGCGACACGGCGGAGGCGATTCCGATCAGTTTCATGGCTGGATTCCTAACATGCCTTGCATGCGGTGGATTTCTGTGGTTTGGTCGTTATAAATCAGCGTGGCGAGCAGGTGCATGCCCGCGCCGGCGACCGCTCCGGGCGAGTGGCGCAATTGGAAGACCATGCTCAGCGCGCCACGGTGGTGCTGAATCATGCCGGTCAAAAACAGGTGGTCGAAGGCAGCCCCCTGCGCGGCGGCCAGCGCCCGCATCTGCGCCGGGCTCAGCATTCCGGCCATCGGCGCCATGGTCGTTCCGTTCAGGCTCACGCGGCCGTCGGCGGCAGTCACGGGCTGCGCCTTATGGTTGTTCCGCAGCCAAGTGTCCATGAGGCCTATTTCCTCGCTCTGCGAAATTTGAATCTTTTTGCCCAGCGATTGCAATTGCGGGTTGCGGGTGCGCGCATTAATCAGCGCACACATGGCCAGCGCCTGGGCATGATGCTCGATCATGCCTTGCATGAACATGATATCGGCCATGGTCGGCACCGGCGCGGGGAAAGCCGGCACTTTGCCGTCGGCGAGCACGCGGCTGGGCTGACCGGGCGCCCCCGCCTGCACGACGTTGGGCGCCTTTGGCCCGGCCGGCACCGCTTTCGGCGACTGCCCGGCTGCCAACAGGTTCAGAGCGATGAACGCGATCGCGAGCGTGAGTGCGCAACCAGCGGTGCGATCAATACGTGGCAGAGGCTCCTCCCGTGTTCGAAACGGACAAAGCCTAGCATGTGGGCAGGAGGCAGGTCAAACCAAGCTTGCGCGTGGCTTAGGCGGCGAGGTCGGCGCGGGTGATGCGCAAGCCGTTGAGGTTGCCCAAAACGGTCAGGCCCATGCGCGCCGGGTCAAAGCTGGTTTCGGTGATGCTGTGCAGGTCCTCGACCGTGACCCGCTCGATGCGCTCCAGCAGTTCGTTGAGCCCGATGTAGCGGCCGAAGTAGATTTGCTGGCGCGCCAAGTTCGACATGCGCGCGCCGGTGGACTCCAGCCCCAACATCAGGCTGCCCTTGAGGTTGTCCTTGGCCCGGCGCAGCTCCTCGTCGGGAACCGGAGCGCCGCGCAGCTCGCGCAATTCCTTGAGAATGGAATCCACCACCTGACGCACGGTGCGGTTACTGGTGCCCGCATAAATCCCGAACATGCCCGTGTCGCTGTAGGGACTCAAGTCGCTGAAAACGGCATAGGCCAGCCCCTGCCGCTCGCGGATGTTCTGGAACAGCCGCGACGACATGCCCCCGCCCACGACCGTATTGAGCACCGACCAGGCGTAGCGGTCTTCGCTCATCAGCGCTTCCGCCGGCATGCCCAGGCAGATCTGCACCTGCTCAAGCTGCTTCTTATTGCGCATCACGATGCGGGCGTGGGTGGCCGGCGCTAAATTATGGTGGCCGTTGGGAGCGACGCGCATGCCCGCAAACCAGTGCCGCACGAGCTCGACCAGGCGGGCGTGCTCGATGTTGCCCGCTGCCGCCACCAGCAGGTTATTGGGCGCAAAACAAGCCCGGTAATAGTCAAACAGCGCCGCCTGCTGCAGTTGCTTTACCGTCTCCTTCGTGCCCAGGATGGGCCGCCCCAACGGGTGATCTTTCCAGAAGTTCTGGGTGAAGATCTCATGCACCAGGTAGTCGGGGTTGTCCTCCTCCATCTTGATTTCCTGCAGGATGACCCCCTGCTCGCGTTCGATGTCCTCCTCCCGGAAGAGCGGGTTGAGCACCAGGTCGGCAAGCACTTCAAGCGCTAGCGGCACGTGCTCATCAAGCACCTTGGCGCTAAAGCAGACATTTTCTTTTGACGTAAAGGCGTCCAGGTTGCCGCCGATCGAGTCCACCGAGCGCGCAATCTCTTCGGCGCTGCGATGGCTGGTGCCTTTGAACACCATGTGCTCGACGAAATGCGTAATGCCGTTC
>JBOGKL010000347.1:0-7863 GCA_050745525.1 Terriglobales bacterium
GGAAGCGCGTGGTCTCGATCGGAGCGGCCTTCACGGCCTGCCTGCTGGCAGGCGCGGCGTTTGGCCAGAGCGCGGCGCAACGGACGGCGGCGGCGCGGCTGCCGCAACTGTTCACCAAACAGGTGGCCATGATCCCGATGCGCGATGGCGTGCGCCTGTACACGGAGATTTACCGGCCGCGCGACGCCTCCGGTCCGCTGCCGTTCCTGATGGCGCGCACGCCCTACGGGGTGCATGACGATGCGCAGGGCTACGATGCCTCGCTGCTGGCCTTGCGGGCGATGTGGCCAGCCGGCTACATCTACGTGTTCCAGGACATCCGCAGCCGCTTCCGCTCCGAAGGCCACTTCGTCATGCTGCGCTTTCCCTGCGTGCCCATGCATTCGGGCTGCATGGACGAGGGCACCGACACCAACGACACGATTTCCTGGCTGATCAAGAACGTGCCCAACAACAACGGCAAGGTGGGGATCATGGGCGTCTCCTACGGAGGATGGCTGACGGCGATGGCGCTGCTGCATCCGAGCCCGGCGCTGAAGGCGGCCTCCGAGCAGGCCTCGCCGGCCGACATGTTCATCGGCGACGACTTTCATCACAACGGCGCCTTCCGCCTCAGCTACGCCTTCGAATATGCGGCGCTGATGGAGAAGACCAAGGGCATGACGCTGTTCCAGTTCCCCACCTACGATGTGTATCCATGGTATTTGCGGCTGGGATCGCTGTCGAACATTGACCGGCTGTACCTGCACGGGCAGTACCCGAGCTGGGAACACTTCATCCATCACCCGAATTACGACTCGTACTGGCAGACCAAGGCGGTGTGGCCGTATTTCGACCGGCTCACCTTGACCGTGCCCAATCTGAATGTGGCCGGGTGGTGGGACCAGGAGGATGGATGGGGGCCGGTGGCCATCTACAAGGCCGCGACCAAGCACGACACACATCACGATAATTACCTGGTGGAAGGTCCCTGGAATCACGGGGGATGGGGAGGACCGTCGGGAGCGAGCCTGGGCCCGATCCAGTTCGGCTCACCCACGAGCCAGTATTTTCAGCAGCACATTGAGGCGCCCTGGTTCGCCTACTGGCTTAAGGGCGAGGGACAGAGGCCAAACAAACACGTGCAGGCGTTTGAGACCGGAAGCAACCGCTGGCGGCAGTACGAGACGTGGCCGCCGGAACAGAACATCGAACACCGGAAGCTTTATCTGCGCAGCGGCGGACGGCTGGCGTTCACGCCGCCCGAGGCAAGCGGAGCCGGCGCGTACGACAGCTACGTATCGGACCCGGCGCATCCGCTGCCCTACCGGCCGCGGCCGATCGAAGAGACGTACGGACCGGGCAGCCGGTGGCGCACCTGGCTGGTGCAGGACCAGCGCTTCGTCTATTTGCGTCCGGGCACGGCGGCATGGCAGACGCCGGTGCTCGATCATGACCTGACGGTGACGGGCGACATCGTGGCCCATTTGTGGGTCTCGACCAGCGGCACCGACAGCGATTACGTGGCCAAACTGATTGACGTCTATCCACAGCACGGAAACAAAGACGTACACATGAACGGCTATCAGCTCATGATTGCCGATGAGATCATGCGCGCGCGCTTCCGGAACTCCTATTCGCATCCGGAGGCGATGACGCCCCATCAGCCCACCGAGATCACGATTGACCTGCATGCGGCCGATCACGTCTTTTTGGCCGGGCACCGGATCATGGTGCAAGTACAGAGCAGTTGGTTCCCGCTCTACGACCGCAACCCGCAGACGTTCGTGCCCAACATCTTCTTCGCCAAGCCGTCGGATTTCGTCAAGGCCACCGAGCGGGTCTACCGCTCGGCGGACCACGCCTCCTACATCGCGCTACCGGTGCAGCCGTAGCGCAAGCAGCGTTTGACCGGCGCGGGTGCCGGGCCCGGCTGTAACGACGCCGGGCCACGTGCGCCGCGCGACCCGCGTAAAGCTTCATCGCTCGGGCGGATAGGTGCGGGCCGGTTCGCCCTTGACGAGCACCCGGTCAAAAAACGAGGCGGTGGCCTGGAAGTTTTCCAGCCAGGCGTGCCAGCGCAACTGGTCGTGAATGCCGTCGGGGAACATGGTCAGCTCGTAGGGCACGTGGTGCTGGCGCAGCAGGTGTACCATCTCCACCGTCTGCGCGAAGGGCACGTTGCGATCGTCATCGCCCTGCATGAGCAGCACGGGCGAGCGCCAGGCGGAGATGGAAGCCACCGGCGAGGACGCGTAGGCGATTTTGCGCACCGCGGTGGGAACGCCGCGCGCGCCGGCGCCGCCGAGAAACGCGGTCCAGTCGTGAACGCCGGCGTAGTCCACGCCGGCCTTGAAAATATCGGAGTTGCGCGCCAGGCCGAGCGCGGTGAGATAGCCGCCGTAGGAGCCGCCCCAGAGGCCGATCTTCTCCGGATTCACATAGGGCAGCGCCTGCAGATAGTGCGCGCCGGCCACGATGTCCTGGTATTCGGAAGCCCCGGCGGCCGCGGCGCGGGCGGGGGCACGGAAGGCCAGGCCGTACATGATGCTGAGCCGGTAGTTGACCGACAGTGTGACGTAGCCGCGGCTGGCCATGTACTCGTTGGCCGCGTACATGAAATTGTAGGCATCCATGGGATGAAAGCCGAGCATCATCTGGCGCGGCGGGCCGCCGTGCATGAAGATCAGACCGGGCAGTTTGGCGCTGTGATGTTGGGGCACGAACAGCTGGCCGTGAACGAGCACGCCATCGGGACTGCGGAAGGTGACCTCGCGCGGCACAACCATCTGACTGGAAGGGTAATCGGCCGGCAGCGCGCGAGCGGCGATCATGGCGCGGCCAGTGGGAGTGAGGCGGTAGGGCATGGCGGGCTGGGTAGCGGTCGAGCCGAGGCAGACAACGAAGCGCCCGTCACCGGTAGCCACCGGCGTCCATTCCAATGTGGTCCCGTGGCTCAGCGCCACCGGCCCTGGCTGCGACACGCCGACCTGCCAGATATGCCGCCGGTCCACGTCGTTTTCATTCGACGCGTACAGCAGCGTCCGGCCTTTGCCGGTCAGCATCACCGGCGCCGGCGCGATCGAGTAGTCGCCCGGTGTGAGCAGTAGCGGTGCGCCGCCGCCGGCAGGGATCGAGTACAGATGCACCCAGCCGTCTTCCTGGGAAGCGAACACGATGCGATCGGCGCCGGCGAACTGGAACACGGCCGATTCCCACTCCCCGGGCAGACCGCCTCGTGGACCGGGCGAGCTTTCCCAGATCTGGCGCGCCTGGCCGCTGCGGGCATCCCAAACCCAGATGGTGAAACCCACGCTGCCGCCCAGGAAGATCCCGCCGCCACGGTTCTGCAGCACGCGGATGAAGGTCAACTGCGTGCCGTCGGGGGACCAGCGCGGCATGGCATCGCGGAACACGCTCGGCGCGGCATAGCGCAGGGTGGGCGAGCCGAAGGTGAAGACGCCAATCAGCGCGTGCGTGCCGCGGTTGCTGACGAAGGCGATGGAGCGGCTGTCGGGCGACCATTGCGGATCGCTCACCCTCCCGCGGATGTAGGCCAGCTTGTGGGCCGGCTCGGCGCCCGACAGCGGCGCCAGCCACAGCGTGCCCCGCGCGGGCCACACCACCCAGTGCCCGTCGGGGGAGATCTGAATGTCTTCGGCGCCTTCTCCGGGCGAGTTCATCGGCCCCAGCAGGCGCGGCGCACCGCCGGCGACATCCGCCGCCCAGACCTGTTGCTGCGGCTCGACGACGTTGCTGGTGGGATCGGCAACCTCGCCCTGGCGGTTGGTTTCGCTGCCGCGGGCGTAGACGACGGTGCGACCGTCGGGGGAGAGGCGCAGCCCGTTGATGGGCAAGCCCAGGTCGCCCTGGTAGCGGGTCACCTGGCGCGCGGCGAAGTCTGGTCCGTCGGCGATCCACACGTTACTGGCGCCGTGATCGTCAAACACCCAGGCGATGCGCTCGCCTTGCGCCGCGGCAGTCAGCTGGGAGGGGAACGGGTAACTCAGCGCCTGGCTCATGCTGAATCCCTGCGCGGCGGCAGGCACGGCCAGCGCCGCGAACAGCCACACCGCAACAATCATTGCACTGCAAATTCCATGCCGCATCATATGCCTCCCGGTCAACCCGAGGTATTCTAACCCGGCGCGGTGGCGAACAGAATCCTAATCTGCGCCCCATGGCGACGGCCCCTGGCGTGCTTCTGGAACGGGCAAAAGCAGCATGGCGTTGGTGCACCCGTGGGCGCGGCCTGGCCGTGACCGCCGAGAACCGTATCCGGGAACGCAACCACCCGCGCTGGCGGCCGGGGCCCGCCACGTCAAGACGGCGGCGCTAAAAGTGATTCGTGAAGTTGAGCAGGCTCCAGTAGAGCGCAAACCATGCAAACCCGCACATGGCGAGCGCGGTGACGGTCCAACTGACGCGCCCCAGCCAGCCGAAGGGGGTGCGCACCGGCGGCGCCTGGTTCATCGTCAGCGACCCGCTGGGGGACGAGGCAGACGCGGTGGCCGCGGACGCCGCGGCCACGGCCGGCCGACCACGCCATAGCTCGACCGCGTAACCAATGCCGGCCAGCGCCCCCACTACGCCTAAAACGCCTAGCACCTGCAGGAAGTGAATCGTGCCGGTCGCGTTCAGCACGGCTGGGTTGCGGCCGATCGCGGTCAGCAACATCAGGATTCCAAGCACGAACACCACGTCGAGCAGGCAGGCGAGGCGCACCAGCAGACGCAGGGTCCTGGCGCGACCGCGGAGCGCCAGGTGGACCCGGAAGCGGAGCCGTACCGCAGGCGCTACGATCCACAGGAAGAGCGTAAGGAACAGGACGGCCAAGGACGCTTCCACCAGTGGCCGGTCGAAGCCGATGCTATTGAAAACGCCCGTGCGCTGGGCCTCGATGATCGGGCTGGTGTACATCACCCAGCGGCCGGAAGCGTCACGCCGAAAGGCAATATGCGCCTGTCCGTGGACGCGCTGAAACAGCATGGGTCCAATTTCGGCGTATTTCACCGCGCGATGGTTGGCGAGACTGATGGTGTGATCGCGATTGGCCACGACCGTGGATTCCGAGAGCAGGTCCATGGCAGCCAGCCAGTTGCCCTGCGAGCGCCGGGTGGTGATGTAGGTTCCCGCAACGGTGCGCGAATCCACAGCCGCGCTGGGCACCGGCTGCACCGCGGGAGGATGGTAGGGGAAATAGCGATCCAGGAAGGCCTGCCACATCAGCGAACGGGCTCGCGCCCCGCCCACACCGTCGTAGGAGACAAACAGTCCCAAATCAGCGGAGGGAATAAGATGCAAGTCGCTGTGGAAGAAAATCGTGTCCCCGCCATGGCCGATGATGGACAGGCCATTGCTATCCTCGTGGTAGAAACCCAGATCCATCGCGTCAATTCCGGCGGGCAGACCCGGCTGCGGGGTGTGCATTTCGGCCAGCGTGGCCGGGGTGAGGATTGCCGGGCCGTGGTTGTAGGTTCCGTCGCCGAGCTGGGCAATCATGAAATGGGTCATATCGTCGGCGGTGGTGGCGAACGCTCCGGCAGGCGCCATCGGGACAATCTCATACGGCATCGCCGGGCCCTGGGAGGTGCGATACGCGGTGGCGGCCATGGGCCGCAGGCGCGCGGGTAACGGCTGTTGAAAGCTGCTGTCGTTCATCGCCAGCGGTTGCAGAATATGGGTCTCGATGTAGGAGGCGAACGGCTCGCCGGAAACGCGTTGCACGATGTATCCGGCGAGCGCGGCGCCATAGTTCGAGTAGGCGGGCATCGAGCCGGCGGGGAAGATTCGTTGCGGCAGGTGCTCACGCACCACCCGCGCCAGAGGCGGAATTACCAGGCCGGGACGCTGCATAAGTATCAACCCGCGATCGGCTTCCTCAAAACCGGGCCGGTGCGTCATGAGATCGCGCATCGTGACCGGTCCCGGATAGGTAGCCGGGATGGTGAAATCGAGGTACTGATTGACGTTCGCGTCCAGGTTGATCTTGCCGGCCTGCACCAACTGCATGACCGCGGTCCAGGTGAACAACTTCGAAATCGAACCGGGACGGAACAGCGTGGCTGCCGGTAAGACGGGGGTGCGCTGCTTGCGGTTGGCGAACCCGTAACCGTGCTCGAAGATCACCTTGCCGTTTTGGACCACAGCCAGCGTGGCCCCGGGAATCTGGTCTTGCTGCAGCTGGGTGTTCATCAAGCCGGAGAAAAAAGCGTCCAGATCCGACGCCGTGAGTTGGGGTGCAGTTGACGCCGGTTTCGTCTGTTGCGCGTAGAGCGCACCCAACGACAGCGCAACCGCAAGGAAGAGACACTGTAGTTTTTGGGCCATAGAATTATTGCCTGCTGCCGGGCGCAGCATAGTAGTTGGGAAACGGCGGGACGTGCGGCTGGGCCGGCGGATGCGCCTTCAACTCGCCCATCAGGACCTGCACCGCCTTTTCCAGTTGCGGGTCGTGGCCCTGGCGCCACGCGGCGGGGTCCATCTCGACCGGGATCTCCGGCGTCACGCCCTTGTTCTCAATGCCCCATTGTCCGGCGGTGGTGAAGAAGGCCAGGTTGGGCGCGGTAACCGAACCGCCATCCATGAGCGGCGGATAGCCGGTCTCGCCGACTTCCCCGCCCCAAGTCCGTTCGCCAATGAGTGGCCCGATATGGAGGTGCTGGAAAAACCAAGGCATCAGGTCTCCGCCCGAGCCGGCGTACTGGTTGATCAGCATGGCCTTGGGCCCGAAGATCGTGCCGCCCGGTTCGGACCACACATGTCCGAAGGGCATGTACCAGTAGTTCCAGAGCTTCCGCATCAGGATATCAATGACGTAGTTGGCTGCCTGGCCGCCGCTGTTGAAGCGGTCGTCAATGATGACGCCTTGCTTGTCGACCTGCGCGAAGTAGTAGCGGTTGAAGCTGGTGTACCCCCCCGCAGCGGTGTCGGGCATGTAGACATAGGCCAGCTTGCCGTCGCTGAGCCGATTGACTTCGGCGATGTTGTGCCGGATCCAAGCGATGTGGCGCAAACCGACTTCATTGCCCACCGGGGTCACAGTGATTTGCCGGGCTCCCGTCCCATCCGGATTGGGACCCACGGTCAGATTCGTCAGCTTGCCGGCGGTATGCAGGAAGAACTTATAAATGTTGTCGGTGGC
The DNA here is from genome assembly GCA_050745525.1 of Terriglobales bacterium. GTDB lineage: Bacteria > Acidobacteriota > Terriglobia > Terriglobales > SCQP01 > SCQP01. Next base: position 7,124 of record JBOGKL010000347.1, read on the forward strand.
GGTCACGGGCAGCCCGTTGACCGCCAGAATGTACTCGCCCGCATGCACGCCCAGTCCGGGCCGAGCGAGCGGTCCGGAGGCGTCAATATCGCCATGGTAGATGTGAGCGATGCGGTAGTGTCCATTGGCGAGGCTGTAATCGGCGCCCAGAAAGCCCACGCCCGCCGGCGGCAGACGGGGCTTGTCGCCGCCGGAAATAAACGTATGGCTGGTGGAGAGCTTGCCCAGCATCTCCGTCATGAGGAAGTTCAAATCTTCGCGGCTGGCGAGTCCGGGCAGGAACCGGGCATAGGTACGCTCGGCCTGGGCGAGGTTGAGGCCGTCGTAGTTGGATGCGTAAAAGTACTGCCGCTCCAACCGCCATGCCTCGTGATAAATCTCCGCCCACTCAGCGCGAGGCTCGACCCACACTTCGGCCTGGGCCATGGGCAGGGCGCCGGTGCCGCGTTTGACGGGCGGGCCCTCGGCAGACGCAATGCCCCAGCTCCTCCCCTGCAGATAAAGAAACTTCGTTCCGTCCGCAGAGAGGACGAAGTCGCGCACCCCGCTCACGAGCGGTGCGGCATGGCGGGTGACGAGGCTGAAACGTTCGACGGAAACCGTCCCGCGGCCGCCCAGGGCCGCAAATCGCCCCTGCTCTAAAAAGATCTCGCCGGGCCGGCCCGCGGACAGGCCGGTGTAGTTGGCCGGGGGCACGGGCAGGGCGACAATCCGTTGTCCGATGCCGGACAGATCCACTT
>JBOGKL010000348.1:0-3257 GCA_050745525.1 Terriglobales bacterium
TGACCGTGCAGGCGCCAATGACTCGCGTTTACGAGCTGTGGCGTGATCCGGCCACGCACGCCCGCCTGCGCAACGTGACCGTAACCGCGGGCGAGGAGGGAAGCCGATATTGGCATTGGCGCCGGGACCTGTCAGGGGGAGGCCACATCGAGGGCGATGTCCGCCTCACGGGCGAAGAGGCGCCCACGAGCCTGTCCTGGAAGACGGAGAATTTGACCCTCCGTTTCGGTTCCGGCCTGCCTCGCTACCACTTTGCCGCCTCGCCCCACGGCGAGCTCCGGCTGCGCCCGGCGCCGGCCCGTGCCGCCGGGCAGGAAGCCACCGAGGTGCGCCTTACCTTCACCGTCCCGGCGGCGCCGCCCTTGCCTTGGGTGCGCTATCGCATCGCTGCCGGCGTGCGTACCTCGCTGCGGCGTCTGCGCATGCTGGCCGAGTCCGGCGAAATCGCGACCGTTGCGGGTCAGCCCGCGGGCCGCCGCACACGGCGCGGCCGCTTCTTCCTGCGCCCCGTCCACGGCCCCGAGCGCGTTGCCGTTGCCGCAGGCGATCTAGCAATGCCGGAGGCGAGTTAATGCAGGCGCTGTGCTGGTACGGCAAAGGCGATGTGCGCATGGAGACGGTGGACGATCCCCGCATCCTGAATTCCGGCGATGCCATCGTCCGCATCACCCGCACCGCCATCTGCGGTTCGGACCTGCACCTGTACGACGGCTTCATTCCAGCCATGGCCGCCGGCGACATCCTGGGGCACGAATTTGCCGGCGAGGTGATGGAAGTCGGCAGCGGCGTGAAAACGCTGCGGCCCGGCGATCGCGTCGTGGTGCCCTTCGCCATCAGTTGCGGCGAGTGCTACTTCTGCCGTCGCGAGCTGTGGGCGCTGTGTGACAACTCTAACCCCAACGGTGGGCTGGCGGCCAAACTGTACGGCGCCATCCCGGCGGCAGCCTTCGGCTATTCGCACCTCATGGGCGGCTACGCCGGCGGGCAGGCACAGTACGTGCGCGTGCCCTACGCCGACATCGGCCCTCTGCTTTTGCCCTCGGACATCAGCGACGAGCAGGCGTTGTTTTTGAGTGACATCTTTCCCACCGGATATATGGCGGTGGAGAACTGCGATCTTGCGCCCGGGGACACGTTGGCGGTGTGGGGTTGCGGTCCGGTCGGGCAGTTTGCCATTCGCAGCGCGTGGCTGATGGGGGCGGGCAAGGTCATTGCCATCGATCAAGTCCCGGAGCGGCTGCGGCTGGCCGCCGCTGGAGGCGCTGAGCCGCTCAACTTGGCCGCGGTGGACGACGTGCAGGCCGAGCTGCGCTGGCGCACGGCCGGGCGCGGCCCCGACGCCTGTCTCGATGCGGTGGGCCTGGAGGCGCATGGGCATGCGCTGGGCGCCCTCTACGATCGCGCCAAGACGTCGCTGCGCCTGGAGACCGATCGCGCCGACGTGTTGCGGCAGGCGATCATGGCCTGCCGCAAGGGCGGCACCATCTCGATCCCGGGCGTCTATGGCGGTTGGCTGGACAGTATCCCGCTCGGCGCCGCCTTCGCCAAGGGTCTGACGCTGCGCATGGGACAGACCCATGTACACCGTTACCTGCGCCCCTTGTTGGAGCGCATCCAGCACGGCGAGATTGATCCCACCTTCGTCATCACCCACCGCCTGCCGCTGGCCGAGGCTCCGCGTGCTTATCGCATGTTCCGCGACAAGCAGCAGGGGTGCATCAAGGTCGTCCTCGATCCGTGGACCGAGAAAAAGGCGGCATAGGAGGAAATCGTGAAACGCGTCAACCTGGTACAGCGGAAGGCGGGGCCCGAAGCGGTTCACCGCGCCCATCAAGAACCGGTCGCCGAATTGCACACGCCCTCGGACCTCGATGAGGAGGCGACGCTCGACATTGCGCTTGCATTGAACGCGGTGCTCGCCGATGTGTTCGCGCTGTATGTGAAAACCAAGAATTTCCATTGGCACATGAGCGGTCCGCACTTCCGCGACTATCACCTGCTTCTGGACGAACACGCCGACCAGATCTTCGCCATGAGCGATCCGGTGGCCGAGCGCGTGCGCAAGCTCGGCCGGCCCACGCTGCACTCGGTGGGCGACATCAGCCGCCACCAGCGCGTCAGCGACAATGACGCCGAGTTCGTCGAGCCGCACCAGATGCTGGCCGAACTGCGCCAGGATAACCAGGACCTGGCCGCTCATCTGCGCCAAGCGCACGGCGTATGCGAGGATCACGGTGACATCGCCACTGCCGGCCTCATCGAAATCTGGACCGACGAGACCGAACGCCGTACCTGGTTCCTGTTCGAGGCCACGCGCGAGCGGTAACTCTTTACTTTAGTTAGCGAACTGACTAGAGTGACGGCATGAAGCTGCGGCCTCTGCCGTTCACCGTCTTCGCGCTGGTTGCCGGCGCGGCGCTGCTGTTTCTGCCTGGCGCCGGGGCGCAAGCGCCCGCGCGGCTGCCCAACATCCCCACGCCGCAATCGGTGCTGGGGTTCAAGCCGGGCGCGGATTTTCATCTCGCCAGCTACACCCAGGCCATGGGATACTTCCGCGCGCTGGCGGCCGCCTCCCACCGCATCCGCATCTTCGATGCCGGCAAGACCTCGCGCGGCTTGGAGATGTACCTGACCGTGATCTCGTCGCCACAGAATCTCGACAATCTGCAGCACTATCTCGATATCAACCGCCGCCTGACCTGGGCGCGCGGTCTGACCGACGCCCAGGCGCACGCGCTGGCCGAAGAGGGCAAGGTGGTGGTGCATATTGACGGCGGCATGCACTCGACCGAAGTGGCCGGCGGGCAAAGCATGATCGCCCTTGCCTACCGGCTCTGCTCGGCGCAGAACGATCCGGAAATCTCCTCGATCCTGAACCACGTCATCTTCGTCCTCTGGCCCACGCTCAACCCCGATGGCCAGAACGAGGTCGTTGCCTGGTACAAGCAAAACCTCGGCACCAGCTACGAGGTCAGCCCCATTCCGTTTCTGTTTCAGAAGTACGTCGGGCACGACAACAACCGCGACGGGTACATGAACAACATGCTCGAATCGCGCGAAATCACCCGCCAGGAGCTGAAGTGGAATCCGGAAATCTGGTACACGCAACACCAGACGGCTCCGTTCCCGGCGCGCATCTTCATTCCCCCTTTCGTGGATCCGATCTCTCCCAATATCAACCCCGTGCTGATGCGCTGGCTCAACCAGATCGGCATCACCATGGGCGCCTACCTGGACGAGCACGGCATGCCGGGTGC
>JBOGKL010000349.1:0-3553 GCA_050745525.1 Terriglobales bacterium
CGCGCGGAGCAAAAAAGCGTGGTTTTTTGCTCCGCGCCCGCCACCTGCGGCGGCGGGGCACATCCTGGTGCCGGGCCCCCCGCGCAGATGAACCTGGAGCCCGGCCGGTAGAACAAACTGCCATGAACGCCATCCGCCGGATGTTCCTATTGGCCGCGGCCGCTGCAGTTGCCGCGCTCGTCTCACCCGCGGCCGCGCCCGCCAGCCCCGCTGTGCCGGGCTACGTCGCCACCGCAGTGGCCAACCCCGATCGGCCCGCAGCCGACAGGCAGCGCGACGCGGCGCGCAAGCCGGCCGAGGTCATCGCCTTCTCGCAGATGCGGCCGGGCTCGACCGTGGCCGATCTGATCCCGCGCGAGGGCTACTACGACCGGATCTTCGCCGGCGTCGTCGGGTCGGCGGGCCACGTCTACGGCTTCTACCCGACCGAGCTCAGGAACATCCTCAAGAAGGAGCCGCTGCCCCCCAAGGGAGGGACGCCGGACCCGAGGTTCCCCAACTTCACCGCCCTCGTGGCGCCGGCCAACGACTTTGCCCCGCCGGTGCCGGTCGACCTCGTCTGGCTCTCCGACAATTACCACGACTTCCATGACCCGTTCTTCGCGCCGGCGGACATCGCGAAGATCAACGCCGCCGTCTTCAAGGCGCTGAAGCCCGGCGGGATCTACCTGATCCTCGACCACGCGGCGCAGAACGGCTCGGGGCTTCGGGACACCAACACCCTGCATCGGATCGATGAGGCAGCCGTCAAGGCAGAGGTGGAGGCCGCCGGCTTCCAGCTGGTCGGCGAGAGCGGCGTGCTGCGCAACCCTGCCGATGATCGCAAGAAGAGTATCTTCGACCCGTCAATTCGCGGGCGGACCGATCAGTTCGTCCTGCGCTTCCGCAAGCCGTAGCGGGCCGGGCGCACTGCGCGCCTGCGGCGCCTCGCGCCAGCCGGCTATTTGATCTTGGTCTCTTTGTAGGCGACGTGCTTGCGCACCACCGGGTCGAACTTGCGCACCTCGAGCTTGTCCGGGTGCAGGCGCTTGTTCTTCGTGGTCACGTAGAAGTGGCCGGTGCCGGCCGAGGAGAGCAGCTTGATCTTCTCGCGCATGGGGGCTCCTTCAGATCTTCATGCCCTGCGCACGCAGCTCGGCAACGACCTTGTCGATGCCCTTCTTCTCTATCGTGCGCATGCCATGGGTGGACACGCGCAGCGAGACCCAGCGCTTCTCGGTCTCCAGCCAGAACCGCTGGTGGTGCAGGTTCGGCAGGAAGCGGCGGCGCTTCTTGTTGTTCGCGTGAGAGACGCGGTTTCCGACGGCCGGGCCCTTCCCGGTGATCTCGCAGACGCGCGACATATGAATCGACCTTGAAATTCGGCTACTTGGGTGCGGGCAGGTGCCTCGGGCCTGTCTGCCGCGCGGGAGCCGAGCTTTATACCAGCCTCACGACGTGCGGACAAGTCGGGCGCAGGCGGGGCTGCCTCATAGAAGCCCATGCTCGGCGAAGGAATAGCACCCGCCGTTGCCGACGATGACGTGGTCGATTATCCGGACGTCCATCAGGGTCAGCAGGTCCCGGAGGCGGCGGGTGATGAAGTCGTCGGCCGGGCTCGGCTCGAGCGCGCCGGAGGGATGGTTGTGCGCGAGGATCACCGACGTGGCGTTGTGCAGCAGCGCCTGGCGCAGCACCTCTCGCGGGTGCACCTGTGCGCAATCGACCGTACCCCGGAAGAGCTCCTCGAAGGCGATCAGACGGTGCCGGTTGTCCAGGTAGATGCAGCAGAAGACTTCGTAGGGACGGTCCCGCAGCTGCGCGTGGAGATACCGATAGGTCGCCCGAGGGGTGGTGAGCGGTGAGCCGAAACGCATCTCCTCCAGGAGGAGCCGCTTCGCCAGCTCCACGGCGGCCTGCACGGCCGCGTAACGGGCCTCGCCGACTCCTTTGCGCCGCCAGCGGGTGAGGCGCGCGCTCAGCAGCTCGCGGAGACTGCCAAACTCCTTGAGGAGCGAGCGCGCCATCGCGACGGCCGAGCAGCCGGGAATGCCCGACCCGAGGAGCAGCGCCAGCAGCTCAGCGTCGGAAAGGGCATGGGAGCCGCGATTCAGCAGCTTCTCGCGGGGCCGCTCCGCCTCGGGCCATTCCCGGATGGTCAGGGCGCCGGCCCCGCTCGAACTGGCCCCATCGCTTGCCAGGCTCGCCGCCGTACGTTCCATGGTGACCCTCACGCCGACCTGATGACCTGGGGCCATGATGGGCCGCCCGGAGGTCCGCAAGGGAGGGGGTCAATGACCCGTCTTTATCGAGAAAGGCCGCAGCGCCTCGGCCCATCCAGGGCCGTGCGCCTCCGTTTGCGTCGCCGGGGAGCGCCGGCCGATAATCGGCCCATGCAAGGCAAACGCATTCTGCTCGGCGTGACCGGAGGCATTGCCGCCTACAAGGCCGCGGATCTGGTGCGGCGGCTGCGCGAGCGCGGCGCCGAGGTGCAGGTCGTCATGACGGCCGCGGCCCGGGAGTTCGTCGGGCCGCCGACCTTCCAGGCGCTGTCCGGCCGCCCCGTGCGCGCCGAGCTCTGGGATGAGGCGGCCGAGGCCGCCATGGGACACATCGAGCTCGCCCGCTGGGCGGAGCTGGTGCTCGTGGCCCCGGCCAGCGCCGATTTCCTGGCGCGCCTCGCCGGCGGCCATGCCGACGACCTCCTGGCAACTCTATGCCTCGCCACGCAGGCGCCGATCGCCGTCGCGCCCGCGATGAATCGCATCATGTGGGCCAACGCCGCCACGGCGGCCAACGTGGCGACGCTGCGTCAGCGGGGAGTTCAGGTGCTGGGTCCCGCCGAGGGCGAGCAAGCCTGCGGCGAAGTCGGCGAGGGCCGGATGCTGGAGCCGCTGGAGATCGCAGATTGCATCGACCTGCTGCTGCCGCGCAGCGGGCCGCTTCAGGGCCGTCGGGTGTTGATCACCGCGGGTCCCACCCGCGAGCGCATCGTCCCGGTCCGCTTCATCAGCAACCGCAGCTCCGGCAAGATGGGCTTCGCCGTCGCCCAGGCCGCGCGCGAAGCGGGGGCCGAAGTCGTCCTCGTCGCCGGACCTGTCAGCGTACCGACGCCCGCGGGCGTGCGACGAGTGGATGTGGAAAGCGCGGAGAGCATGCTGGCCGCGGTCCTGCGCGAGGTGGAGGGCGCCGACATCTTCATCTCGACGGCGGCCGTCGCCGACTACCGTCCCGCCAACCCGCACGATCAGAAGATCAAGAAAACCGCCAACACACTGGGTCTCAACATGGAGCGTACCACCGATGTGTTGGCGACCGTGGCGGCCCGCGCCAGCCGGCCTTTCGTGGTGGGCTTCGCCGCGGAGACGGAATCCGTCGAGCAGAATGCGCGCGCCAAGCTCTTGAAGAAGAACCTCGACATGATCGCCGCCAACGAGGTGGGCGACAACAAGGTGTTTGAATGCGAGGACAACCACCTCATCGTCCTCTGGCGCAACGCCCGCCGCGATCTCGGACAGGGGTCGAAGCTGTCGCTCGCGCGCGAGCTCGTCCGCCTGATCGCGGAGTCCTACGC
>JBOGKL010000350.1:0-2018 GCA_050745525.1 Terriglobales bacterium
CTGATCTGGTCGCGCCCGGACCGCTGACCGTGGCGACGGCGGCGCCCCGGCCGACACCGGGGCGCTGCCTCTTTCCTGATTTCTGGCCATTTGATGATCACGCCGCGAGCAGAAAGCAGCGGCCGCGCAGATCGAGGCCGGCGTGGCCGTCCATGGTGCGCTTGAGCATCCCGGGGCGGTTGATCCCGCCCTCGACCAAGCCGTTGCTCCGCCCCGGCATCCTTGGGTCCGGGCGACCCCATCGATCAACGCCTCGGGCCGCGGCAGGCCACTGGCAGGCGCGGTCAGGAGGCTCATTCTCCGCCGCCCCACTCCGGCATCTGCTGGTCATGGTGCAGCCGGATGCGCTGCAGGCACACAGACGCGAAGATGTTGTCGGCGATATCAGTCGTGAGCGCCGGAAGGCTGCCGCGCGCTTCCCGCAGGAACTGCTCGCGCAAGGGGCTTTCGGCCTTGCCCAGATACGCCTGCTCCCACCAACCGATGATCCGGCCCTCCGCCCGGAACAGCCTGGTCGCGGACGGCTGCCGGTCCCGCTTGAGGCGCTGGTTCACCTCGCGATGGGCGGGCAGCAGGTTCCGGAAATCACTGCACGGCCATGCCCGCCAGGGGAACATGTGGTCGATATACAAGATGTTCCGACTGAGGGGCCGGTCCGTCCAGGTGCAGCGCAGGTTGCCTATCTCCAGCACACCGATCGCGATCTCCCGGACACGCGAGACGTCTCGGGCCGGGTCGGACCAGCGCATCGCGGCAAACATTTTATCTTCGGCAAGCTGTCGGCCCTGGCCGTTTGCATAATCGCGCATCAGCCGCATCCATTCGGCGATCAGCGTCGGCTCGATCCAGGCTGCATGCCGGCGCATCGCGCGCCAGAAATGGCCGGGGACGCGCATCCAGCCGAAGGCCGCCAAGTACCCGGCATCGAGGACGACGGTGCCGGGAGCGCCCCCGGGACGGCCCCGCTCCACCGGCAGGATGCGGCCTCCCCGCGGAGGGGTCATGAAGGTGGAAGGCATCCGGTCGATGGTCCGCGCGGCATCCCGCAGCGCCGCGTGCAAGGATTGCGCCCGCTCCAGGGTGAAGCGAGCCGCGATCCGCAGGTCGCTCGCCGGAATGCCGGAAACGAGGTTCTGGAAACCGGCCTTTGCAAACCCAAGCCCCTGGGCACCGACATTTGTCGGTGTCTGCGGGAGACCCTCGCGGATCAGCGGCAGGTAAAGCCGCAGCCAGTTGAGCGCGACCAGGCCCAGCGGAACGCGCACGAACTCGTCCCCGGTGTCCTGGATCATGCCGGCCGAGCCGTCTGCGGCCCGACAGAGGGCGCGGAGCAGGCCGAGCTTGTAGGTGGCGCTTTTCTGGTCGTTGAGGATGACGTGGCGCAGCAACGGCAACGCTCCGGTTCCGTCATCCGGCAGCCGGAGCGCAACGCAGGTCCATGATACCGCCGCCCGCCCTTGCCGGTCGGGAGCCTGCTCGATCTTCTCGACGGCGAAGCCATGGTTTCGGGCCAGGCGCTCGACCTCTTCCAAAGAGACCGGGGCATCCCGCTGCCGGCCGGAGAAGGCCCGCTGCGCAAGCTGATCGCGAGCAGGCCACCCGACCTGACCAGCGCTGCGGTTTTGCGGAAGGCGCGGTCTCGCTGGGATAGCGGGACGTGCTGCCAGACAGCCGTCATCATCACGACATCAAAGCTGATCGCCAGCCGACCGAGCACGCCCAGTTCGGGAAGCTCATCGCTGATCCAGCGGATGCGGGGATCGGAATGAAGGCGTTGCCCCTCCGCGCATGCCACTCGACGGCTCCATCACGATCACGTCATAGCCTTGGGCCGAGAATCAGGCGGCATCGCGTCCCGACCCGGCCCCGATATCCAGAACCTGCCGGGCGGATCAGGGAGGAGACCCTTCAGCCAGCCGAGGAGGCTTGCCGGATCAACGGCCTCGTACCGCGCGACCAGATCACGGGCATGATCGTCGTACCAGCCGGTTGAATGGGCCACGTTCAGGCTCGGGCAG
>JBOGKL010000351.1:0-4019 GCA_050745525.1 Terriglobales bacterium
GGCGCCGGCGCCTGGAACGGCTGGGGGAGGTGCTGGGCGACCGCGATCCGCTGCGCATCCTCGGCCGCGGCTACGCCCTCATCTACGGCGCGCAGGGCCGCCTCGCCGCCCGCAGCGCCGCAGTGGCGCCCGGCGAGGCGCTGCGCATCCGCTTCGCCGACGGCTGGCTCGATGCCCAGGCCGCTCCCAAAAACCCGCGTGATACCATGTGACAGCAAACGCGGAGGTGTTTCGTGGATCTGATTCCCAGCGAAGAGCAGGTGAGAGAGCATCTGGTGCGTACCGGAGCGCTGCGCCAGGGGCATTTCCGCCATGCCAGTGGCCCCCACTCCGATCTCTATCTCCAGATCCCGCTGGCCATGCGTTACTACGACGAGTCCAAGATTTTGAGCGTGGCCCTGAGCCGCAAGCTCCGCCAGGACGATGCCGTGCGCCGCGCCGTGCCCAACGTCAGCGTCGTCGTCCCCGCCACCGGGGGTCTGCCCATCGCCTTTGGCGTGGCCGAAGCACTGCGCGCCGCGCAGACCTACTGGGCCGAAAAGAACGATCAGGGCGGGCTGGAGCTGCGCCAGTTCGTCACCATTCAACCGGGCGAGCGCGTCATCCTGGTGGATGACATCCTGCGCACCGGGCGCAAGTTGACGCAATTGCGCAAGCTGGTCGAGGCGGCGGGGGCCAAAGTGCTGGCCTTGGCCGTGCTCGTGCACCAGCCCTTCGCCAACTGCGCCCGCTTCGATGATCTGCCCTTCTTTCAGCTTCTGACCCTCGCGCCCCATTACTGGACGGCCCAGGATTGCCCGTTGTGCGCGCAGAAGGTGCCCGCGATCGAAGTCAGCGAATAACCGGCGTGAGCGGCGGCTGCTTCAGGCCGGGCCCGGCGCCAAGCAAATGTCCGCGTTAGCCTCGAGCATCTTTGGCCTTCTGGTGCGCGCGCGTGATCGCGCCTATGCACGCGGCCGGCTCGGCGTCGCCCGCCTGCCCCGTCCGGTGGTCAGCATCGGCAACCTCAGCGTGGGAGGTAGCGGCAAAACCCCCACCGTCATTGCCCTCGGCCGGCAACTGCGCCGCGATGGACTGAACCTCGACGTGCTTTCCCGCGGCTATCGCCGGGCCAGCAAAGCCCTGGTCATGGCCGAAACCGGCGATGAGGACGTGCGCCTCACCGGCGACGAGCCCAAGCTCATCGCCGCCCGCCTGCGCGCGCCGGTACTGGTCCATCCCGACCGATTCCGGGCCGGCCTCGAAGGCGAACGGCGCTTTCATTCCCAAGTGCATCTGCTCGACGACGGATTTCAGCACCGTCAGCTCTTCCGGAATTTTGACCTCGTCCTGATCGCCCCCGACGATCTGGACGGCCGTTTGCTCCCCGCCGGCCGTTTGCGCGAGCCGCCTTCGGCGCTGGCCCGGGCCCAAGCAGTGCTTTGGGTGGGGGATGAGGAATCCTTTCGCGCCGCCCGTCCTCGCCTGGCGCAGTTGACCGCGGCACGCCTGTTTCGGGCTGAAAGACGCCCCTTGCCGCTGGCGCCGGGGGTAGCCGCCAAGCCATTTGCATTTTGCGGCCTGGCGCGTCCAGAATCGTTTTGGGAGGCGCTTACCCAACTCGGCATTGTGCCGTTGGGGCGGCGCTCGTTCCGCGACCATCATCATTACAGCCTGCGCGATCTGGCTCGGCTGAGTGCTTCGGCGCAGGCGGCGGGTGCCGACAGCCTGGTGACGACGGCAAAAGACGCCGCCAATCTCCCCGCGCCGCTGCCCGGCCTGGTGGTGGTGGAAATTGAAATGCATATGCCCGCCATTTCCGAGTTGACGGCCATGATCCGCGAGGTGTGCGCGTTGTGAACAGGGTGGTGCTGGCGCCGAACTGGCTGGGTGACGCCGTTATGAGCTTGCCGGCGCTGGCCGCGCTGGTTGCCGGCACGCCAGACCAGAACTGGACGGTGCTGGCGCGGCCCTCGGTGGCGCCCATATACAGGATGGCGCGCTTGCCGGTCCGGGTCGAGCCGCTGGCGCATCGCCGCTTGCCGCGTCTGGAGGGCCCCACGCGCGAGGTCGTGATTTTCCCCAACTCCTTTCACTCCGCGCTGCTGGCCCTGCGCTTGCGCGCGCGCCGTCGCATCGGCTACGCGCGCGACCGCCGAGGCTGGTTGCTGCGGCCCGCCTTCCCGCCTCCCGCGCCGGGCAGCTTGCCCGGTCACGAGTCGTTTTATTACTTGGAGCTGCTGCGCTTGGCGGGCTTCATTGCCTCTCTTCCCCCGGAAACCCCGGCGCGCTTGCGCGTACCGCTGCATCCGGATGCGGCGCTCCTGTCTCAATGGCGGCAAACGCTAGTGCCTTCTCGATCCGCATCGGGTCCGCAAGCTAGCATCGTCGCGCTGCACGCTGGTTCCACTTTCGGTTCTGCCAAGTGCTGGCTGACGGAGCGCTTTGCCGAGTTGGCCGGGGAACTGGCTCGCCGCGGCGCTACGGTCGTGTTGATCGGCAGTGCCGCCGAACGCGAACTGGCGCGCAAGGTCCGCATGCTCGCCCCGCACCCGGCTCAGATCAAAAATCTGGTAGGGGAAACCTCGCTCGAAGACCTGGTCGCGCTGTTGGCGGTCGCGGATCTGCTCGTGGCCAACGACAGCGGTCCCATGCACGTGGCGGGCGCGGTGGGCACGCCCGTGGTGGCGCTGTTTGGTTCCACCAATGAGAAGGAAACCTATCCCCTCACCGAAGACGGTAAACTGAATTTGATCAAGGCGCCCGGCATCGCCTGCAGTCCGTGCAAGTTGCGCGAGTGCCCGATTGATCATCGCTGCATGGAGCGGATCAGCGTGCGTACGGTGCTGGCCGCGGTCGAGGACGCGTTGTCGCAACCCCGGCGGGCGGCGCGTTTATGAGTCCCACACCCCAAGTTTCGGCTCCCGAGTTGGCGTCGCATCTGGCCACGGCCGGAATGGCCAGCATCCTCCTGTCGCTGTTTGGCGCCTTTTGGATGGTGCTGGCGCTCAACGCCGAGTCGTGGATTTGGCTGGTCGCCTGCGTGCTCATCCCCGCCTCGCTGCTGCTGGTGCGGGGCATCGGGCTGATGGTTTCCGGGCGCGAAGCGCAGGGCGGGATGATGACGGCGCCGGAGGAACTGGCCATCCGCCAGGCCGCCAGCCGCCGGATTCTATGGCTGCTGCTGATTGATGTGGGCGCGATCGTGGTGGCCGCCAATCTGCTGACCTCGGCCGGCTTGTCCACCTGGACTGTGGCCGTCATTGCCGGCATCGTGGGCGTGCAGTTCCTGCTCTGGCCGCGTCTGCTCCATGATCCGTTTTTCTACGGCACCGCGGTTTCGGAAATCGTCTTGTGCGCGGTGCTGGCCGTCTTAATGCATCAGAACATCGCCAACGCCGATGCGCTGTTTGGCCTCATCATGGGGCTGACGCTGTGGCTGACGGTGATCTTTCTTCTGTTGCGCGGCCGCCGCGTCGTCTCCATCATCAACGAAGTGGCAGAGTCAGCTTCCTCACGCTAACCGCCTCCGGCTCCTGCTCCAGCACCACGGCCGCGGCGTAGCATGTCTCGGTCTCCAGCTCGCGCACCCACCACGCCCGGCCCCCGGCGTGCAGTTGCGCGGTCCCTTGCAGCGTGGCCAGAGGTTGCCGCAGCACGGCCAACCCACGCCCATCGGCTTTCATCCACGCCTCCTTGCATGTCCACAGGCGCGCAAAGGCATGCGCCTGTTGCGCCGGAGGTTGCTCCAGCAGCCAAGCCTGCTCCTGGGGCGCAAAGAAGCGCCGTGCCAGGCCGGCAAAGTCGCGCACGCGCTCGCCTTCGATGTCCACTCCCAGTGCGCCGCCGCGCGACAGTCCCACCAGCCCCATCGCTCCCGAATGGGACAAATTGAAGTGCACTTTGAAGTGCTCGGGGCCGTCCTCCAGCGCCGGCTTGCCGTGCTCGCCGCGCACGAAGCGCACAGCCTCGGGCGCGCGGTGCAGCTCGCGGCCCAACAACCAGCGCAGATGCGCATGCGCGGCGATGTAGCGGCTGCC
>JBOGKL010000352.1:0-5253 GCA_050745525.1 Terriglobales bacterium
ACCCACCGCATCTTGCCCAGAAATTCGCGCCGTCCCAGACCCACGAGGCGAATTATAGACGATCGGTCATGCAAGTCACGGCAAGCAGCTCGGCGAGAATATCCACCGCCGGCCGAAGGCAGTGCCCGCCGCTAAGCCCAAGGGATCGTATCGCTCGCGACGGGCGCGAAGCGCGCGCCCGTCAGCGCAGTTCTTCCGGAAATAGGCCCAGCAGCACCACGTCCATGAGTTGGCCGTCGCGGCGTGTCTCCTGCCGGAGCGTGCCTTCCACGTGCGCGCCCAGTAGCTCCAGGAAGGTCAGGCACGACCGGTTCTCTGGATAAACGCCCCAGACAAGCTTGCGCGCCCCTGCGGCGAAGTATTGCCGCAGGGCCGCCTTCGTGATCGCCAGCTTGGCCTCACGGCGGAGCTGATGCGGGGCGAACACAAAGTGCGCGATGTGGATGTTGTCTTCCGACGCCCTGCCCCAAACCGCCCCCACCGGCTGCTTGTTGTCATCCCGGGCAAAGTAGCTCTTGCCGCCCTTCGCCACGTTGCTCTCGATGAGCGCGGCAATCCCGTTCCGCGTTTGGGGCATCGGGTCGTTCACCATCAGCCGCCAGTACGCCTGGAACCAATCCCACATGGTCGTGCTCAAATGCTCGCGCGGGATGGGGGCCGTCAGCGTGAATGTTCGCCCGTCCGCCAGAATTTCCGTGTCGCTTGCCATAGGCACCTCACAAATCCGTCAACGCGGGCACAGCAGACTCTTGCCTTGGATTGGCCGGCACCGTCTTAAACGCCAACTGAGGACAGGGCGGATGATACAGGACGGGACAGGTGCAGACGAAAAATGCATCCGGTTCCTGATCTGCCGGCGCTCCCCAGTTGGGCTCCACTGCCGCCGCAGCCCACGGCGTCCCATGCGAGATCACCTGAATACCTGGAGCCGCGGTCCCGGCCTCGCTCGCTGCGCGAGATCGGTACGCGGCTAGGAGCGTTTCGGTGAGGTGATGCCGGTCCCGGTACGGACTGCATACCTTCCTGGGCCGCGAGAAATCCCCAGCGTGGCGCATGCCGTCGAGCATGCAGCCGCCCCCGCAGATCGGCGCCACCCCGCAATGAGCGCACTCCTCGTCCTGGGTGAAGTCCCAAGTCTCAAACTCCTGGCGTATCACCCGTGCCTGGTTGTTGGCAGGCTGCTCGCGTGTCATTAGGTTCCCGACCGCGGAGGTCTCATCCAGCCCAAGATCCCGCCAGCACTTAAAGAGCGCTCCGGTCGGACTTACTACGAAGGCGCTCTGAAACTGGGCTTGGCAGTAGCCGTGGGATCTCAGCACGGGGAGCTGGGTCGGCCGGCTGCCGCGGGCGGCTTGATGCGCCCGCTGCCGTGAAACAATCTCGTTCACGCGCAGCAGCGTCAACGGCGCTTCGACCTTGGAACAGGAAGCAAACGGCTGCGTGACTGCCGCGTAAACGGAAAGCCGATCAGCGGCCCCAGCCGCGCGGAAGTACCGCTCGAGCTCATCCACCGCCTCCGCATTGGTTTCCTCCAGGTTCGCTCTGACGGTGATCTTGGCCTCAGGCAGCAGTTTGAGGGCGGTGGCGATGCCCCGGACCACGCGGTCGAACGTCCCAGATCCATCCGCCAGCGGGCGCCGCCGGTCGTGAGTCCCGCCGACCCCGTCCAGCGTGACCTGGATGAAGCCGATGCCGCAGTCCTGAAGCAATCGGCAGTTCCTCTCGGTAAGGCCCCAGCCGTTGGTAATAATGCTGGCTGGCCCGAGCGTGAATCCATGCCCGGCGGCCAGCTCACGGAAGGCCCGGGACAGGCGATGAATAATCGGCGTGGCCAGCAACGGCTCACCGCCGAACCACGTGATGCCCAAGCCCTCGAGCCCCGCCGCCCTCCCGGCCACGAACGCGATGAGGCGCTCGGCGACCTCGTCGCTCATGAACACGGGAGGGTGGTCTTGGAAGCAGTACTCGCAGCGGAAATTGCAGGAGAGCGTCGGTGCAATCGTCAGCACCAGGTTGCCGGCTCCGCCGCGAAGCTTCCGGGCGCGCCGCCGCACCTCTGCCAATTCGTCAAAACCGTTGGGAATCAAAAGCCCGAAGGGAACCAGCGCCGCCAGTTCGTCGCCGGGGCCTACGCTTTCCCCGGTTACAGCGAGCAGCTCCAGCCGGTGCTGTAACGCCGCCGGAATCACGACCAGGCTGCCGCACAGGGTATTGTAAGCGAGCGCGTCCGCGCTCTCTGCGAGCGGAACGAACCAGTTGTACCGCGACGTCGAGTACCGCTGCTCCATCATCGGTCATTACCTCCGCCGTGAAGGACGAGCACAATATATCACTGAGAACATAGCCTGTCTATGACATAGCTGGCGCGACTGTTCTTGGGGCGCCGAGGGGGGTGGACGATACGGCTGGCGGTAGAGGGCTTGGTTCCGGCGGCCTGTGCGCCGGCTTTGCTTCAGCCGCCGCGCCGGCTCTCCGCATCCACGATTGCGGCGATTTGGCTTCGCATTTGCGGGCAGCGCACGCTAGCGGTGCGCCAGAGGATTTCGCGATCGAGGCTGAACTAGGCGCGGACCAGCACGTTTCGTAAGGCGACGATTTGAGGCCACGGGATCGCTGCGTGCCGGCTGCGGAAGCTCTCCGAAAGCCGGCCGGCGACCTCTCCAATCAGAGCAAACTTCTGCGCCACCGCGCTCCTGACCAGCTCCGAATCGCGAAACTGTTCGAAGTCGAGCGCTGCTATGAATTCTGCGATGTGATCGGCAGACTCGAGAATATCGGCGAGCAGTACCGCGTCAGACCGCATAAAGCAGGCGGGCATCGGCTAGAACTGCGCCCCGAATTCGCGGGTTCAGCCCGGGCTTGGAAACTAGGTCAACCTTTTTGGCGAATGCCCTCGACAGCTCCTGCGCAAGACCGGCAAAATCCAGGAAGTCGGTTTTCGCCCCTTCCGGAACTCGACCAGAATGTCCAGGTCGCTGTTCTCGGTAGCTTCGCCGCGTGCCGCCGAGCCGAAAACGCAAAGCTCCCGAACCTCATGCCGGCGGCAGATCTCGGCCAGCTTTGCGGAATCAATCACAGGCGATAAGGCATTTGCGACCGGTGTCATGGCTCCGAGCCCTCTCGCTCCTGACTGAATTCTAGCCTTATATCGAACCGCGCGGCCTGCTGGTCGGCGAGGGAGTCGAACTCGGTTGTTCACATCGCGGGCGTGCCGTCGGACCACTGGGGGACCGAGACGATGAAGATGGCGACGGGAACCAGGTCGAATCGGCCGGCCAGGCTGACGGGCGAGCCGGGCAGATCGGCCCCCATCTCACGCGACGGGACGGCAGGGACAAAAAACATCACGTGCGCCAGGTTGCCGCCGGAGTTGGTGAGATACGAGTGCTTCGAGAGCATGAACGAGAATGAGTCCGGCGCCAGCGGCGGCAGCCGGTGGGCGGCCACTGCGGCCCGCAATCCCGTCAGAATGCCTGCACGGGTGCGGCGCGTCAGCGCCAGCCTGGTGCGCAGCAGGTAGATCGGGAGTACGGATTGCACGGCAGGCCGGTTGAGGCAATCCGCGCCGCGAAGATGGGGATTCCAGAACGTGTCGCTATGGATGGGGCTATCCCAGGAGCGCTCGACGAAACACACGAAGCCGTTGCTGCCCTTGGCGGCGGTGACGTACCCGCGCGGCGTCAGCACCAGCACCGTCGCGCCGGCGGAAACGGCGGGCGGAGCGGCACTGCGCGCGAGCGCAATCTCGGCCGCGCGCGGCATGAGATAGCTTGCCACAGGAGCCATGTGCGGGTACGGTTGCGCCTTCGTCTGCGCGGGGAACTGCACGGCGAGGACCAGAAGCGTGGCGAGAACGGCCGCTCCTGCAGGAATTTTGGTGCTCATAAACTACCTCACGAACTATATGACGGGCGGGCGCGACGGTTTGTTTCGACAATATGGCGCCGGGATCATGGCCCGCAGATGAGCTAGTGCCGTGCCAGGGACCGCAAGTAGAACGCCAGAAACACCAGGACAATGCCCACGTTCACGAGCAGCCGCGCCCAGATCCGGCCGCGAAAAAACAGCACATCCACGGCCACGATGACCGCCACCATCACCAGGATGTAGGCCACATCGCTCGCGTGCTTGTTCATACCAGAGCCTGGGTCAATATTATGCGCGGGGGGCGCGCCGCTTGCACGGTGGGCAAAGCTGGCGCGAAAGCCGCGGAGTTGGGCGACGCGACCGCCCCCGGCAACGAATCGGCGCGGCCCCGGAGGAGAGCTGCCTGGCCACGCTTGGCCAGGCAGCGCCCTGGCAGACTGCTGCAAGCGGGCTGAGGGTGGCCGCAGGCCGACCGAGTCCCGCGCCAGTCAATGCCCAGCGGGAGGCGCGGGGCGCAGCCCCGGTGAAAGGCGGCGCGAGACGCCTACGAAAATTTTCGTTGACAACTACGAAGCAATTCGTAATCATGGGGACATGGAACCGCCCAAAGCCCTTCGGCCCACCGAATCCGAGCTCGCCATCCTGCGCGTGCTCTGGTCGCGCGGCCCCAGCACGGTGCGCGAGGTGCAGTCGGAACTCGGCGCCGACACCGGCTACACCACCGCCCTGAAGCTGCTGCAGATCATGGCCGAGAAGGGTCTGGTCGAGCGCGATGAGCAAAATCGCGCTCACGTCTACCGCGCCCGCCGCGAGCGCGAGCACACCGAACGCCAGCTCGTCGGCGACCTGTTGGACCGTGCCTTTGGCGGCTCGGCCACGCGCATGATGATGCATCTGCTGTCGAGCGGCGAGGCCTCCCCGGACGAAATTGCCGAGCTGCGCCGTCTCCTCGACCAATATGAAAGCAGGCGCCCATGACAGCCTCGATCCTCATTTCCGCCTGGGTCCCGGCACTGGGTGCCTCGCTCATTCAATTTCTCTGGCAAGCCGCCCTGGTGGCGCTCGTGGTGCTGGTCGTCCAGCCTTGGCTGCGGCGCCGCACCGCCAACGTTCGTTATCTTTCTTTCAGCCTGGCGCTTCTAGCCCTGCCCGTGCTGTTCGCCGTGGATCTGGCCCGCTATGCCTCAGGCGCCGCCGGCGCGAGCACCTTTACCGCCGCCGCAGCGCCCTTGCTGCAGCAGGCCGCTCCGTGGATGGTCGGCGCCTGGGTGGCGGGCATGGGCCTGTCGGGCGTCTATGCCGGTTGCGGTTGGATGTGGGCGCAGCGCCTCCGCCGCGCGGCGCGGCAGGGCGCGGCCGCTGCGGTGCCCCTGGCCTGGCGTGAGC
>JBOGKL010000353.1:0-13780 GCA_050745525.1 Terriglobales bacterium
GTCCACTCGGCCAAATCGAAGCGGCCGTAGCGGAACCCGAAGGCAACCATGGCGGCGATGATCGCGGCGTTCCAAATCACCGGCGCCGCGTACGACAGGAAGAACTTGCGGTGGCTGTTGAGCACACCCAGGCACCAGGCGGACAGCACCAGCAGCCCGGCGCCGGGAAACAAAATGCGCACCAGCCGGATGGTGAGCACGCGCGTGGTGCCGTGAAATCCGGCGGCAATCAGGTCAATCAGCCAGGGTGCGGCCACCACGCCCACGGCGACGAACACGGCCGTAGCTAGTGCCAGAATGGCCAGCACGCCGCCGGCAACGCGCCGCGCTTCCTCTTCGTCGCCCTGCGCGATCAGGCCAATGTAGACGGGAATGAACGAGGCCGACAGTACGCCCTCGCCGAACAGGTTCTGCAGTAGGTTGGGAATGCGGAAGGCGGCCTTGAAGGCGTCGGCGGCGGCCGAGTTGCCGAAAAAATACGCGAACACGCGCTCGCGCACCAGCCCCGACAAGCGGCTGAGCAGGATTCCCGCGCCCGCCAGCGCCGCGGATTGTCGCGCCGGAAAGCGTTCCGCTTGAGCCACCTGAGCCACGCGCCTTTAGTATCGTCTATCCGCACGGGGCCCCGCCCCAAGCAACGCGAAGGCCGGGCTGGGGCCTCCGGGGGCACCCGGTCCGGCCGCGCGTAAGCGGGCCGCGAGGCGAAGCCGCGCGGGGGGCCCCGCGCCAATAAATGTTAGAGTCGGAAGATATGGAGAACGCGGCCGTGGCCACCCGCGCCCTGACCCGCCGCTTCGGTACCTTCACCGCGGTCGAAGACGTCAGCTTCGCCGTCGCCCCCGGCCAGTTCTTCGGCTTCCTCGGTCCTAATGGAGCGGGCAAATCCACCACGATCAAGATGCTGACCGGCCTGCTGGCGCCCAGCAGCGGCGGCATCGAAATCCTCGGCCTCGATCTGTTTTCGCATCCGGTCGAGGTGAAGCGCCAAATTGGCGTCGTGCCCGAAGGCATGGCGCTGTTTGGCCGTCTCACCGGCGCTGAATATCTGAACTTTGTGGCGCGCATGTACGGCCTTGACCGCGTTACGGCGGCGCGCCGCGCCGGCGAATTGCTCGAGTTTATGCAGTTGACCGACGCCGGCCGCAAGCTGGTGACGGACTATTCCCACGGCATGCAGAAAAAACTGGCGTTGGCGGCCGCCGTCATCCACGGGCCCAGGGTTTTGTTTCTGGATGAGCCATTCGAGGGGGTGGACGCGGTGGCCGCCGTCACGCTCAAGACGATGCTGAACAACATGATCGCGCGCGGCGCCACGATTTTTCTCACCAGCCACGTGCTGGAAATTGTCGAGCGCCTGTGCAGCCACGTGGCCATCATCCACCAGGGGCGTCTTGTCGCCCAGGGATCGCTCGCCGAGCTGCGCCAGGGCGTGGCTGCGGTCGCCGCTGGCGATAGCGCAGGCGCCGTGGCGGCAGAAACACTGACCCTGGAACAGATCTTTTTGCGGATCGTCGGCTCCGGCGTGGCCAGCCCGCAGGAGCTATCGTGGCTGAGCTAGCCGGCCTTGCACCGGAAGTCGGCGAGCAGTTCCGCGCCATCCTGGGCGTGCGCTGGCAGCTCATGCGCAACGGCATGCGCACCACGCGGGGCGCGTTGGAGGCGGTGTCGCAGGCGTGGCTGCTGATCTGGTTCACAATTTTGGGCCTGGGCGGGGCGGTGGGCTTCGCCTTCGGCGGCTGGCACTTCATCCGCAACGGGGAAGCGATCTGGCTGAGCGTGCTGCTGTGGCCGCTGTTTCTGTTCTGGCAGATCTTCCCCATCGCGGGCGCTGCTTTTTCCGAACGCCAGGACCTACGCCATCTCGCCCGCTACCCGCTCGCTCTAGGTCCCTATTGTCTTCTGCGGGTGATTTTTGGGTCCGCCGACGTGGCCAACATCGTGGGTGCCCTGTGCACCTGCGGACTCCTGGTGGGTATTCTGCTGGCCCGCCCTGTTTTGGCTCCGGTGGCCGTGGTGGCCGCGCTGCTGTTTTTTGCCTTCAATCTTCTGTTGAGCCAGATGATCGCGGCGTGGCTGGAGCGGTGGTTGGCCAAGCGCCGCACCCGCGAAATATTGACCGTGGTGTTTTTTGCCGTGATCATCGGCGTCAACTTCGTCGGTCCGATCACCCGCCACTGGTCGCATGTGCGGCAGGGGGCCGCGGCCGCGCATCTTCCCCTGCTGCTGCCGCTGGCCTCATGGCTGCCACCCGGGCTGTGGGCCGAGGCGCTGGCGAGCGTGGCGCGCGGCCGGCTGCTGGTCTCCCTGGGGGCACTGGTGCTATTGGCCGTTTGTGCCGTGGTGGTCTTCGCGCTGCTGCGCATCCGGTTGCGGGCCGAATACTTCGGAGAAGTTGTGACCGACGCGGTCGCGCCTGCCGCGCCCGCGCGCCCGGCCGTCGCGCGCCTGGCTCCCCCGCACCGCCGCGGGCTGGAAGGCCCGGTCGCCGCCGTCGCCGAAAAGGAGTTTGGCTATATCCGCCGCAGCCCTTACATGTTCTTTACGCTGGCGATGCCCATCGTGATCCTGCTGCTGTTCGCCGTGGGCGGCTTTTCCGGCGGGGGCGGCGGCATGGCACAAGCGGCCCGCTACGCCTACCCCATCGGCCTCGGCTACGCCCTGATCACGTTCACAAACCTGGTGTTTAACGTCTGCGGAGCCGATGCCGGCGGCGTGCAACTCTACTTCGTGACTCCGGTCCGTTTCCGCCAGGTGCTGGAAGGAAAGAATCTCGCCCATGCGGTGCTGCTGGCGATCGAAGCCGCCATCCTGTACGCAGTGGTCTGGCTGCTCCACAGCCGGCCTCCGGCCGTGATTCTGGCGGCCACGCTGCTGGGCTTTGTGTTTGCGGTGCTATGCGCGTTCACCGCCGGCAACCTGATCTCGCTGTACATGCCCAAAAAAATGGACCTCGCGCGCGTGGGGCGCCACGCCGCGCGCGGCGCCAGCAGCTTGATCGCGATGGCGGTGCAAGGCGGAGCCATGGGACTGGCCGTTCTGGCCATGATCGGCGGCTTTGCGCTGCACCAGCCCTGGGTCGGGCTGCTGATTATATTCGTGCTGAGCGTGCTCGCCGCCGTGACCTACGTGCTGGCGCTGCGCCAGACCGATCACATTGCGCTGGCTCGCCGCGAAGCCCTCATGTCCGAACTTTGCAAGGCCTGACCGGCGAGGCGCGGGCTGCCGGCCATGGACTCACATACTCAGCTCATGCTAAGGTGAAGATCCGCTCACCACCGTACCCCGGAACCGGTACGCGGACTCCCGCCGTATGAAGAAAGCGTTGCAAGCCGTAACTGTCGCTCATAGCCCCGACTCTGACGATGCGTTCATGTTCTACGCCCTGGCGACCCGCAAGGTCGGGCTGCCCGGGGTCAAGTTCACCCACGTCCTGAGCGACATCGAGGATCTGAACCGCCGTGCCCTGCAAGGGGAATTCGAGATTACGGCGGTGAGCTTTCACGCCTACCCCTATCTGCAGGATCGCTATCGCCTGCTCAATCACGGCGGCAGCGTGGGCTATGGCTACGGTCCCATCCTGGTGGCGGCGCACCCCATGTCGGTGAAGGAAGTGCGCAGCAAGACGATTGCCATCGCCGGCGAGCGCACCACCTCGGCGCTGGCGCTACGGCTCTGGGACCCGCACATTAAAACCCAGGTGATCCCGTTCGACCAGATCATCCCGGCCATCAACGAAGGCCGCGTCGAGGCCGGTCTGCTCATCCACGAGGGCCAGCTCACGTACGCCAAGTCCGGTCTGCACAAAGTCCTCGACCTGGGGCGCTGGTGGCTCGACACCACGAAACTGCCGCTGCCGCTGGGCGGCAATGTGGTGCGCCGCGACCTGGCGGCCGGCTTTGCCGCCAAGCTGTCCGGGGTGCTGAAGGCCTCCATCCAGTACGGTCTCGACCACCGCGAGGAGGCGCTGCAGTACGCCCATCAATTCGCCCGCGACATGGATCCCCACTCGGCCGATCAGTTCGTCGGGATGTATGTCAACGAGCGGACGTTGCAGTACGGCGCCGACGACAAGCGCGCCATCCGCGAGCTGCTCACCCGCGGCCACAGCGCCGGCATCATCCCCCACGCCCCCAAGCTTGACTTTCTCGACTGACGGGCTGAGGCTGGGGCCATGGCGTCCTATCAAGACCCTCAGATTCGCGCGGTGAGTCCCTATCTTCTGGTCCCCGACGGTGAGCGCACGCTGCGCTTTCTCAAGGACGTTTTCGATGCCCGGGAGTTGCACGTCGCCCGCGACGACAAGCGCCTCGTCCATGCCACCCTGGCCATCGGCGACGGCACGCTCATGCTCGGTCAGCCCGCCGACCCGGCTGGGGTGCAACCCTCGGCACTCTACATCTACGTGCCGGACGTGGACGCTACCTACCGCAAAGCCCTCGCCGCCGGCGCCCGCTCGCTGAGCGAGCCCGAGGACATGCCCTACGGCGACCGCGGCGCCGGCGTCAAGGATGACGAGGGCACCACTTGGTGGATCGGCACACACCTCGGGCGACCTTCCTAGCGGGCGCTCAGTGCGCGGCCATGGACCGGGAACTCTTCGGCCGCCGCAGCAGCAGCACCAGCGGCGTCATCAGCAGAAAAACCGTGCCCAGCAGGAAAAAGACCTCCACGTAGCTCAACAGCAGCGCCTGCTGCTGCACCATGCC
Source organism: Terriglobales bacterium (assembly GCA_050745525.1). Lineage (GTDB taxonomy): Bacteria > Acidobacteriota > Terriglobia > Terriglobales > SCQP01 > SCQP01. The sequence goes on from JBOGKL010000353.1 coordinate 4,707, forward strand.
GTAGACGGCCGCCAGCGCCTGCCGCGCCGCGGTGGCGGCATCCATGCCGCGAGTCATCATCAGGGCCTTGAAACCGGCGAGCATGTGCGCCAGCGTCGGGTTGGTGCTGCCCAACTGCGACGTGAGGCGGTTCTGGTGGAACTGCTGCCGGCGCGCCACCAGAAAGGTCACCACGCTGATGCCGACAGCGCCGCCCAGATTACGCATCAGGTTGAACAGCGCCGTGGCGTTGCCCATGTCCTTCAACGGGATGGCGTCCATGGTGATCGTGGTGAGCGGAACGAAAATGAACGCCATCCCGCCGCCCTGCACCACCTGCGGCCAGAAAAACGACCACGGCCCGGTGCTGAGATTGAACCGGGCGAACATGAACGGACCATACGAGCCGGCCACCAGACCGATCAGCAAGAGCAGGCGCGAGTCCCATTTTCTGGACATCAAAATGCCCACAATGGGCATAAAAATCAGCGCCCCCAAGCCGCGCGGCGCGGTCCAGAGTCCCGCGGTGATGGCGCTGTAGCCGAGCAGCACCTGCATGAACAGCGGCAGCATCACCAGCCCGCCATACAGGACAAACCCGAGCGAGGTCATCAGGAACACGCCGGTGGCGTAGGTCCGGTCTTTGAAGACGCGCAAATGCACGACCGGGTCTTTGGTGGTCAGCTCCCAGATGACAAAGCCCGCCAGCAGCACCACGGCCAGCACGCCCAGCACGACCATCAGATGGGAGCTGAACCAGTCCGCTTCCTGACCCTTATCGAGCAGGATTTGCAGGCTGGCAATGCCGACCGCCAGCATGCCCAGGCCCCAGCCATCCACGTGCGCGCTGCGCGGCTTGATGTAGCTGGGGTCCCAGATAAACAGTTGGGTCATGATGATGGCGGCGATGCCGATCGGCAGGTTGATGTAGAACACCCAGCGCCAGGAATACGTCGAGGTCAAAAAGCCGCCCAGCGCAGGACCGAGAATTGGCGCCACCACCACGCCGATGCCCCAAAACGCCATGGCCTTGCCGCGCTCCTGGGGCGGAAACGTCTCCAGCAGCACCGCCTGCGAAATCGGCTGCAGCGAGCCTCCGAAGGCGCCCTGCAGGCAGCGGAACAGCACCAGCAGCGGCAAACTCGGCGCAATGCCGCAGAGCAGGCTGGCCAGGGTGAAGCCGGTGACGGCAGTGATCAGTAGCCGCTTGCGCCCGAACTGGTTCGCCAGCCAACCCGTGATCGGGAGAATGATGGCGTTGGCCACCAGGTAGCTGGTCAGCACCCAGGTGGCTTGGTCAATGGTCGCCGACAGCCCCCCGGCAATATAGGGCAGGCTGACGTTCACCACCGAGGTGTCCAGCACCTCGAGGAACGTGCTCAGCATTACCGCGATGGCGATAATCCAAGGGTTAATGATCGGCCGTGTGGAGGTATCCCGGTCCATCATGCGCGTCCGGCAGATTAAGAGTTACGCAACGGGCGATTAGTGGGTGTTGGTGAACACGGTGGCTTCCACCGAGAGTCCGGGACGCAGCCGGCTCAAATCCTGTCCCGGGTTGAAAAGGATCTTGACCGGCACCCGCTGCACCACCTTGACGTAGTTGCCGGTGGCGTTTTCCGGCGGCAAGAGGCTGAAGATGGAACCCGTCCCGGCGCCGATGGAGTTGACCGTGCCCTGCAGCGTCTCTCCGAAGGCGTCCACGATGATTTCCGCCTTCTGCCCCGGATGCATGTCGTTCAGCTTGGTTTCCTTGTAGTTGGCGATCACCCACACGTCCTTCACCGGCACGATGACCATCACCGTCTGCCCCGGCGACAGGCGCTGGCCCAACTGCACCGTCTTGTTGCCCACCTGCCCATCGCTGGACGCGCGCACGACGGTGTAGTCCACGTTGAGCTGGGCCAGCGCCACCGCCGCCTGCGCCTGCGCCACCTTGGCTTGGGCGGTCTGGGCCTGTGCGCGGCTGATGGCCTGCAGTTGCGGGGCGCTGGCCGCCTTGCGCTGATTGGCCGCGGCTTCGGCGATTTGCGCGCGCGCCACGTTTTCGCGGGCCACGGCGCTGGCCACCTGCTGCTCGGCCGCCGCCACCTTGGCTTGGGCCGCCGCCACCCCGGCTTGCGCCGCCGTGGCCGCGGTCTCCGCTTGCTGATATTGCAACGCGCTGATCTCCTGCTTGCCCACCAACTGCTGATAGCGATTGCGGGCGGAGACGGCGTTCTGCGCCTCCGCCTGCGCCTGCTTGAGCCCCGCTTGCTCCGCGCTCACTTGCGCATCCGCGGCGGCCACCTGCGCCGCCGACAGTTTCTCGTTCGCTTGCGCCTGCTCCAGCGCCGCCTCGGCCGCGCTCAGCGTGCCGCTGCTGTTCGTGGTGGTGATGGGCACGTTGGTGCGCGCGCTCGATGCCGCGGCCTTGGCCGCGGCCAAATTCGCCTTCGCCTGTTGCAACTCCACCTGGTAATCGCTGGCGTCCAGCGTGAAAAGCACCTGCCCGGCGGTCACCATCTGGTTGTCGTTGACCTCAATCGCGACCACGGTGCCCGGTATCCGCGGCGCCACCGGTTCGATGTGCGCCTGGATTTGCGCATCGTCGGTCGAAGCGCGATAGCGGTAATAAAAGTACGCCCACGCCGCCGCGACAATGATGATGATGATGACGATCACGCCCATCAGGAGCCGCCGCGAACGCGGTTTGCTGGCGGAGGTGGGTTCGGTATCTGTCTCGGACGGCGTGGGGGTGCTGGAACTCGTCGGCATATTTTGCTTTCCTTCGTCTTCGCTCATGGCGCGGCTCACTGGTTGGGCAGGTAGGCGCGGTAGTCGCTCACCGCGACCCCCAGCGCCTGCGCCAGCGTGGCTTTGGCGCGGTTGTAACCGTAGAGGGCGGCAATGTAGTTCTCATCGGCGACCGCGACCGCCTGCTCGGCCTGCACCACCTCGAGGTTGTCGGCCACCCCGGCGCGGAAGCGGTCTTGCGCCAGCGTCTGCTCCTGGTGCGACATCTGCTCGGCGTGGCGGGCCACGCTCACCTGCTGCTGCTGGCTGTCCAGATCGAGCAGCGTCGAGCGCACCTGGACGCCAATGGCCGCTTTCAAATCCGCGGTCCGCGCCTCGGCGTCGTGCAGTTGCGCTTCGGCCTGCACGCGCTCGGCCGCCAACGCACCGCCGTTGAACACCGGCAGCGAGATGGTTGCGCCCACCTGAAAAATTGGATGGTTGGAGTCGAGCTCGTGGCCGATGGTCCCGTAGTTTCCGTCCAGCGCCACCGTCGGCAGCCGCCCCATTTTCGCCGCCGTCACCTGCAACCGGGCCGAGCGCACCACCGCCTCGGCCGCGCGGTAATCGGGGCGCGTCGCCAGCGCTTCGGCCACTGCGGCCTCGGCCGTCGGCACCGCCAGCGCGGCAAACGGCGTGCGGCTGGTCAGCGTGAATGTTTGCGCCAAAGGCAGTCCGATGGCGCGAGCCAACTGCAATCGCTGCTTGGCCAGGTCGTTTTTCGCCGCCGTCAACTGCTGCTGCTGCTGATCGTGCTGCACCTGGGCGCGCACCACAGCCAGGGCGCCCACGGTGCCTGCCCTCAGCATGTCTTGCGCTTGCTGCAGCAAGCTCTGCGCCGTGGCCAGCTCGGCCGCGGCCGCCCGCACCCGGCTCTGATCGGCCACGCTCAGCAGATACTGATTCGCCACCGCCAGCACCACCAGGTTGCGCACCGAATCCAAGTTGTCCCGCGCGGCCGTCTGCAGGCTCCCTGCCGCGCGCGTGTGCTCGATCGCGCTCAGGTTCACCAGCGGCACCTCGGCCGCCGCGCTCGCCTGAAACACATTGAAGGGGCCCACGATCGGCGGAAACCCGGGAAAGCTGAAGCCAAACGCCGCCAGGTTGATCTTTTGGCGCAGCTCGCCCGCGCTGGCGCTGACGTTGGGCAGCAGCGCCGCCAACTGGCTCATCCGCTGCGCCCGCGCCTGCTCGGTCTCACTGCTGGCCAGTATGGGCGCAAGGTTCTGCCGCAGCCCGCGCTGGATCGCCGCTTCCAGGCTGAGCGCAACCGGTTGCGCGCTCACCGCGCCCCGCGGCACCCCTCCGGCGGTATCGGCCGCCGCCGCTCCTAGCGGCAGCATTTGCACCGGCGGCGCCACATTCGGGTGTGCGGGCGGCAAGCCCTGCGCGACCGCCATGCCCGCCGCCAGCAGGACCATGCTCACCACGGCCAGACTCTTACTCATTCCACCCGCCTTCCTTGCGCACGCCTGACCAGAACAAATCGAACACAAATGCCGCTCCGTCAAAGTTCTCCTGCAGCTCCGGTACGCCCGAAAACCGCATCAGGAACACACCCTTCACCATCTCCATCAGCGCCAGCGCCGTTTCCATGACCGGTAGCGTGCGCAGCTCACCCGACTTCATGCCCGTTTCCAGCACTCCGGCGAGGTACTGCGCCGCCTCCAGCCACAGTTCGTGCATCGGCCCGCCCTGCGTCCGGCACAGATAGCCAAACTCGGTCACGTACATGCGTACGAACTTCTCGTCGGAGCGGAAAAACTCAAAACGTACCTCCAGCGCGGCCCGGATTTTCGCCTTGGTGCTCGCTTCGGCCGCGACCGCCTGCTTGGTGCGCTCGTACATCTCGCGGAAGCGCGACAGCAGCGCCGCCCAAAAAATGGCGTCCTTGCTGGCGTAGTAAAGGTAGAGCGTGCCTTTGGCCACCCCGGCTTCCACCGCGATCATCTCTACCGTTGCCGCGGCAAAGCCGCGCTCTCCGAACACGGTGCGCGCCGCGTCCAGAATTTCGCCTTCGCGGAATTCGGTGAGCGCTTGGCGCCGATCTTTGCTCAAAACTGTCATAGTACTGACCAGTCAGTCAATTGAACCTACGGTCAGTCTATCACCGGTAGTGGCGCCCAAGAGAATTTTATTACTGCTGGGCTTCGAGGCTCAAAAGTTGAGCTTTAATGTCCAGCCTTGTAGGACCGGAGTAGCCGGTGAGGCTTCCATCGCTGCCCAGCACCCGATGGCAGGGCACGATGATGGGGATGGCGTTGGCTCGATTCGCTCCGCCCACGGCACGAAACGCGTTGGGTTTTCCGATGCGGCGCGCGATCTGGCCGTAGCTGACGGTCTTGCCGTAGGGAATCCTCAGCAGAGCGCGCCAAACGGACTGTTGAAACTCAGTCCCCTGCCAGTCGAGCTTCACGTCGAAGCGTTGCCGCTTGCCGGCGAAGTACTCCCTCAATTGGCGGGCAACAGGCGCGGTCTTGCGAGCGGACTCTGTCGCGCCGGCGGTGGGCACGTGGCCGAAGCGAACTTCTCGTAAGCCTCGTTCGGACACCACAATCGTCAACGGCCCGACGGGGGACTCGACAACGGAGCGATAGAGCGATTCCCTTCCCTCATTTTAGCTCCCCCTTACCATGGAATCATGCTCGTTGTCGTAGGCTGCTGCGCGGTGGCCGGGTTCGCCATCTGGATGATCTGGATGGCGGCGCGACCGGCGCCGCGGCCGCTGCCCGCTTACGGCTGGTGGGGGCTGGGGGCGCTCGTGTTGCTCGAAGCGTTGCTCGCCTTTCGCGTACCGGGCGTGGACACGTTCTTTACCTCGCTGATCTGGACCGCATACATCCCCGTAGTGGACGCGGCGGTGTATCGCCATCGCGGCGATTCCCTGCTCCACCATGGGTCTTCATTCGCGGCGATGGCCCTGCTCTCGATCCCGGCGTGGTTGATTTTCGAAGCCTACAATTTGCACCTGCGCAACTGGGCGTACGTGGGCGTGCCGGGGCATTTCTGGCTGTTTGCCTTGGGTGCGGGCTGGGCGTTTGCGACCATCCTGCCCGGCATCTTGGAGACGGCCGAGCTGTTCCATTGCTGCCTGACGGCCAAAGCCTTATCGCGGCCCTGGCACACGCGCCCGCAGGGATGGATCGTGCTGGGCGTAATCCTGGTGGTGGTTCCTCTGCTTTTGCCCCACGCCTGGGCGCCGTATTCGTTCGCTCTGGTATGGGCTGGGTTCATATTTCTTCTCGACCCGTTGGATCGCATCCTGGGTTGGCCCTCGCTGCTGGCGGACCTGGAGCGGGGACGGCCAGGCTGGGCCATCGCGCTGCTGCTATCGGGCGCGGCCTGCGGCTTTTTCTGGGAATTCTGGAATTATTGGGCGCAGGCGCGCTGGGAATACATTTTCCCCATCTTGCATCGCTACCGCATTTTCGCGATGCCCTTTCCCGGCTTCATCGGTTTTCCGCCGTTTGCGCTGGAATGCTTCACGCTCTACATCTTTCTGGCGCACGCGCTGCTGCCGCCCCGGCTGCGGGTCTGGACGGGCGCGTATGATAGCCTGAACCGGAACACGGAGAATCACTCGTGCCCAACCGCTCAGACGTAAGGTGGTCCCAGTTGCGCGTGGGCGTTCTGGTGGCCATCGCGGTCGCCGTCCTCATCGTTATTATCTTTGCCACGACGGGGCAATCCTCCTGGTTTACCCCGCGTATGACGATCTACACCTATGTGCCCGATGCCGGCGGCATGCTCACCGGGGCTTCGGTCAACCTGGAAGGCGTGCTGATCGGCAACGTCACCGCAATTCATCTGGCCGAGCATCCGCCCAATCCGAACGTACCGGTGAAGGTCACCATGAGCGTGACCGAGGGCCACAGGCGGTGGTTGCGCCAGAACTCGACCGTCGAGCTGGGCACGGCCGGACCTTTGGGCCAGACGCTGGTCAACATAGACGCCGGGACGCTAAACTCGCCTCCGGCGGCGGACGGGACCGTGTTGCCGGGGGTGGCATCCACCGGCGTCAACCAGTTGCTGGTGAGCAGCCACAGCGTGCTGGCCAATGCCAACGCGCTCGAGCAGCGCATCGGCCAATTGCTCGATCAAATCCAGAGCGGCAAGGGTTCGCTCGGCAAGCTCCTCTACACCAGCCAGCTCTACGACCGCTTCAACAAGACGGCCCAGAACCTTGAGGTGCTCACCTCGAACCTGAACGCCGGCAAGGGAACGGCGGGGAAACTGCTCACCGACGACACCCTCTACACCAAGCTCAACACCACGCTGAACAACGTCAACAGCCTGGTCGCCGAGCTCGAGCATGGCAACGGCACCATGGCGAAACTGATCCACGATCCCAGCCTGTACAACCACGCCAATCAACTGATGGAGAGCCTGCACACGACCACCGCTTCCATCAACAGCGGCAAGGGCGCCCTGGGCGCACTGATGACCAACTCGCCCACCAGCGCCAAGCTCGAGGATTCCCTCGCCCGTCTCGATACGCTGCTGGCGCAGATCCAGACCGGTAACGGAACCGTGACCAAGCTGCTCAAAGACCCGTCGTTGTACAACAACCTGAACAACCTCAGCGCCGAGTCGCGCTCCTTGCTGCAGGCCATCCGCACCCATCCGAAGAAATACCTCACCATCCATCTCGACATCTTTTAGCCGGGTGCGGCATGCGCGTTCTCGTCATTGAAGATGAAGCCCGGCTGGCGGCGAACCTGGCGCAGGCACTTCGCGAGAACACCGGCTACGCCGTGGACGTGGCCTCCGACGGCGCGCAAGGCCTCTACCTGGCGCAGGCGCCCAGCGCCGGCGGGGCAGCCACCTATGACCTGATCGTGCTCGACCTCATGCTGCCGGCGCTCGATGGGGAAAGCCTGCTGCGCCGCTATCGCGCCGGCGACGGCCGCACGCCGGTGCTGGTGCTCACCGCGCGCGAGGGCAAGGCCTCGGTGGTGGCGCTGCTCAACGCCGGCGCCGACGATTATCTGACCAAGCCCTTCGACATGGGCGAGTGCCTGGCGCGGGCCAAGGCCCTGATCCGGCGCGGTAACGACCAGCGCGATCCGGTGCTGCGGTTGGGTGATCTGGAGGTCTACACGGTCGAACGGCGCGTGCGCCGCGGCGGACGCGAGCTGCGCCTGACGCCGATGGAATATCGCGTGCTCGAATACCTGGCGCATCGTCCGCGCGCGGTGGTATCCAAGGCCGAATTGTCCGAGCACCTCTACGATTTCAACTGGGAAAAATTCAGCAACGTGATCGAGGTCTACGTCTCCGGCCTGCGCCGCAAACTGGACGGGCCGTTCGAACCCAAGCTCATTCAGACCTTGCGCGGGCAGGGCTACAGCCTGCGCCTGGACACAGACGGGCCATGCGCTTGAAGTCGCTGCGCGGCCGCCTGCTCGTCGGCGTCATTGGCGCCCAACTGCTGCTGGCCGTGGGCCTGGTGTGGGCCGGGTTGGCCTTTACCCGCCGTCAATTGGGCAACGCCTTCGATGCCGCGCTGCAGGGCCGCGCGCGCGCCCTGGGAGCGCTGGTTCGATATCCGGAGCGTGGCCCCGGCCTGCTCTTCGACACCACGCTCGTGGCGCCCGCCCCCGACGCCGTCCATCCCTGGTTTTACGAGGTCTTCGGCCCCGGGCGGTCGCGGATCACCAGCACATTTCCTCCCGCGCTCGCCTTGCCCGTGCCCGCGGGGGAGGAACACTTCTGGGACTTCCGTTATCGCGGCACGCGCTACCGCGGCATCGTGCTGACACATCTGCCCGTGCTCGACACCGAGGAGCAGATGCCGTCGCCGCTGCCGCAGTTGAGCGTCTACTACGCCGCGCCCACGGCGGCCATGCAGCACGAGACCGCCGTGGCCGGGGCGGCCATCGCCGCCGTGAGCCTGGTGCTGCTGGCACTGACCTCGTGGCTGGCGGCCTGGATGGTCCGGCGCGAACTGATGCCGTTGCACCAGCTGGCGGCCCAGGCGGCGGCGATATCACCCCGCCATGGGAGCTTCACGCCACCGGCGCGCGCGGCGGTGGAGGAGTTGCGCCCGCTCTTCGCCGCGCTCGAGCGCATGCGGGCGCGCCTGCAGGCGGCGCACCGCCAACAGCTTGCCTTCCTCGCCGACACCGCCCATCATCTGAAGACCCCGGTCGCCATCATCAAATCCACGCAGCAGACGCTGCTGCAGCGTCCGCGCGAAGCGGGGGCCTATCGGGAGGCGGCCGAAGCCACGTTGCAGGACACCGAGCGGCTCGAACAGCTCTTGCAGCGCATGCTGCATCTGGCGCGTCTCGATGCCACTGAGGACGGACAAGCGGCGG
>JBOGKL010000354.1:0-10593 GCA_050745525.1 Terriglobales bacterium
GTCTCGAAGGTGCCTTGCAGGATGCCCTGCGAGCCGATGTAGATCCAACTGCCGGCGGTCATTTGGCCGTACATCATGAGGCCGCGGCGCTCGAGGTCGTTGAAGGCGTCCCAGTTCGACCAGTGGCCCACCAGATTGGAGTTGGCGATGAGCACGCGCGGGGCGTATTCGTGGGTGGGGAAAACACCCACCGGCTTGCCCGATTGGACCAGCAGCGTTTCTTCGTTTCCCAAATTTTCGAGGGCGGCAACGATGGCGTGGTAACAATCCCAGTTGCGGGCGGCGCGGCCGGTGCCGCCGTAGACGACCAGTTCCTGCGGGCGCTCGCCGACCTCGGGATCGAGATTGTTCATGAGCATGCGCAGGGCGGCCTCCTGGGCCCAGCCGCGGCAGCGCAGGCGGGTGCCGCGCGGGGCGCGAATGGGGGTGCTGGGCGGGGTGCCGAGCAGCGAAGACAGCGTGGTCGTGGACATGATTCCCATTTTAAGCGCGGCACTGATTGATCGCGGGCGCCCAGCGCGGCTTGTGCCGCGCGGCCCGCTCTCTAAGGCCGCCAGACCGCTGCGCCGGGGGCCCGTAGTCCCCGGCGCCGCTGCGGCGAAACTGGCCAAAGTGTCTCAGGGGCCCCTGCTAAGTCTTTGCCTGTCAGTGAGAATGTCTGGCAGAGCGCGATACCACCGCCGAGGCGGACGGACTCGTGCGCGGCGGTGCCGCGGGAGCGTGGCGGATGACGTGCGCTCGCGCATTGCGTGCCGCGCCGGTGCGAAAGTTGGCAAAAGCTTGACATTGCTGGCGGGGAGACAGTGGTCTCCTCGGGGTGGTTAGACGCGAGATTCGCGTTGCGGGTTGTTGACCTGCCGGGAAATTGTGTAGCTTGTCGTGCGAGATAGGTGTCAGCGCAAACGCGTAAGGTGTCAGTGGTCCGGCATGCGGCGGCGCGGCGCGCGATAGATACCTGATACCTTTGTGGCGATGGACGTGTACCTGCTTTGGGCGATGGGGGCGGCGATCGCCTGGGGCTCGGCGGATTTTTGCGCCAAGAAGGCCTCGGAGACACTTGGCTTCTGGCCCACGGTGTGGGGGATGAATGTCGTCGGGGCGCTGGCGCTGGGATTGGTCTGGGCGGGGGGCGGGGTACACGTGGCGCCGTCGGAGGTGCGGCTGCTGCTCGAGTTGGGGGTGGGAAACACCGTGGGCGGGGTGTTCTTTTACTACGCACTCGAGTATGGACCGCTGGTGCTGGTGTCGCCCATTACGGCAGTCTATCCGGTGGTGTCGGCGGTGCTGGCCTATGCCGTCTCGGGCGAGCGGCTGGCCGCGGTTATGGATCTGGCCGTCGCCGGGGTGATCGCCGGGACGTTGCTGGCGAGCCTGGGAGGGAGGCGAGAGGCTGGGCGCGCTTATCCAAGACGGGCTTCGGCGCTGGCGGCGGCGGTGGGCGGGGCGCTGGTGTTTGGGACCGTCTTCTACGTTTTGGCGGCGCAGGCGCGGACGCTGGGGAGCACGGCGCCGGCGTTGCTGTTCCGGGTGACGGGAGGGGTGCTGCTGGCGCTGCCGCTGGTCGCGGGGTTCCGTCCGCCGCGGGGGTGGTTCCGCTCGGGATGGCTGTGGGCGACGGGGTTGCTCGACAGTTCGGCCTATATTTTTTATGCCGAGGGCGCGCGCCATCTGCCCGTATCGGTGGTCACGTCGGTGAGCGGGCTGTTTACGGTGTGGACGCTGATGCTGGCGGTCATGTTCTTGCGCGAGCGGCTGGGATGGCGGCAGTGGGTGGGCGTGGTGCTCATCATCGCGGCCATCATTTTGCTCGGACTACAATAAGACACCATGATCGAGTGTCCGATTTGCGGGTTGGGTGAGCGCTGCCGTAACCATTGGGTGGCGGTGCAGGAGGCGGATGGGGAAGTTGAGTTTCAGATTGGGGCGATGACGGCCAGCGAAGACAACCTGGTCTTGCTACGCAACAAGCTGAAAAATCCGCCGCTGCGGACGTTGTTTGAAAAAATTCAACTCTCGCCCGAGTGGGCGGAAGAGCAGGGAAGAGTGCTGGCCTACCTGGCCTGGCCGCTGGAGCTGCGTGGCGCCGTACACCGGACGCTGTTCCCGGCCGGAACGGGGAACAACGCTCCGCTGCCACCGACGCCCATCTACCGGCATCGGCTCGAGGACCTGCACTTGGAGGGGGTGGAAATTGATGCCGTCAATTGCCTGCCCGATGAGCTCATCTACAAGGCGCGGTTCCGGCTCACGCTTGCCGGCGTGGGCGAGGTGGGCTTCAACTACGTGCAACTGCTCTATGCGCTCGGGGTCGAGTGGGGGCCGTTGTTGGCAGCGCCCGGACGCAGCCGGCAAGCCGAGGCCATGATTCAGTTGCTGATTGCCGGGCTGGTTGACCCTTTACGCGCCATGTTCGTAGGCCAGGAAGTTCAAGTATTAAGCGAAGAACAAAACGAGGGTCTGGCGGCGGGGGTCGCCGTGGATGAACTGGCCCTCGAGGGACCTCCCGAGCGGCACTTCGGCGAGGAGATCGAGCGCATGCTCAACGAGCACCGGCTGCAGCCGCTGTTGCGTGACAATCTACGGCGGTTGGTGGCGCAGCCGATACATTAGAGGTCCTGCTTTCGGAGACCACCTTTCGTAGCCGTCTTTCATCGCAAGGCGGAGGAGGTTTCCCATGCCGTCGCGCTCACTGAGCCGTCGTGATCCATTTGACGTTTACGATTCCCGCCGCAACTTTGACGATTTCTTCTCGCGCATGCTTGCCAACCCCTTCTGGGAGCGCTGGAGTAGTTCGGGCACTTCGATAGCCTGGGTCCCGCCGCTGGAGTGCTTCATTGATCAGAACCGCTATCAGATCCGGCTGGCGCTGCCGGGCGTGAAGCCGAGCGATGTGAGCCTGCAGGTACACGGCAACGAGCTCAGCATCTCGGGCGAGCGCAAGCAGGATGTGACGCCGTCGGAGGATCGCACCTTCCAGCGGGAGATTACCTATGGCGCCTTCGAGCGTGTCATCACGCTGCCCGAGGGGGTACAGAGCGACAAGATCGAAGCCAACTTCAACAATGGGGTGCTGGAGGTCAGCGCGCCGCTAAGCGAGAAGGCGATGCCGCGCAAGATCGAGATCAAGGGCGAGCAAGGCAAGAAATTGGCCGCTTGACGGCAGCCGTCTCGCCTATTGGCAACGTCTGATAATGGATCTTATGTAAACTAATGTCCGACGCCGCCGAGCCGGAGCGTCGGCCTCCGGCTCCCCTTAATGCAGCTGGGGTTCGGACTCAGCGGTGGTGTCGCAGGGGACGGGCGAGAGGACGGCCGGGCGCTCGTTGATGGGGTACTTGGAATCCACGTGCTGCACGATGCGGTCGAACTCGCGGCGCTGGGCGGGGTTGAGGACGGCGCGGAGCTGGTTGCGGTCGCGGAGGCGGAGAGCGTCGAACTGGGGAGCGAGCTGGACCTCGAGCTTCTGGTAGCGGCCGATGGTGTCGCGCAGGACGCCATCCACCTGGGTGACCTGGGCCGGGGTCAGGTGGAGGCGGCGGCCCATCTTCTCGGCAATGAGACGGTGCTGGCGGATGTCGTACTCGCTGTGGGGATGGGCATGCAACCAGTAATGCTCGGCCAGGTTCATGAAGGTGCCGCCGAGCAGGAGGCCGCTCACGAAGATGAGCACGACAAAGGTCGTGGCGCGGCGGGTGGGCGGGAGCGGGTCCATCTGAAGGTGGGGCGGAAGGTGCGGGGTTCCCATACTCACCTCGTCAGGGATTCATGAGGTTCAGCATGGCGTCGGCCAGCCGCGGGTGCAGGTGCGAGTCGGAGGGATGCTGAGGGTTGATGTGGGGCACGTCCAGGGCGATGGCTTCATCGGCATTGGGCGTCTCCGTGCGGTGCATGTCGTAGGCGAACGAGGACAGGCAGGCCAGGAACAAAGCGCAGGCGAGCACGACGTGGCGCCAGCGAATTTCGAACCTGGCGCGGCCGTGGCGGGCGGCGGCAATGCGCGCGCGCAGGCGGTCGTAGAAGTAAGGATCGAGTGCCGGCTCCTCTCCGGTTTGCAGGCTGAGGGTCAGGCTGCGACTGCGCAGAACGGTGGCCCAGCGCTCGCGGCAGGCGGTGCAGGAAGCGAGATGGCTGTTCATCGAGGCTGGAATGGGCAGGGGCGCCGGACCGGAATGACCGTCCAGAAATTCCTCGGCCGCCAGAATGAATTTCCGGCAGTTGTGTCGAAAAAGACCGATGATACTGCTCACACCTGACTCCTTAGACCCGCTTCTTGCGCCAGGCGCTAACCAGCGCTTGCCGGGCGCGGAACAGCCGCACCTTTACGGTGTTTTCATTGAGACCCATAATGGCCGCGACTTCGCGCACGGCGTAGCCTTCGACCTCCTTCAGCACCAGCAGCACGCGATCGTCCACGGCCACGCGCGCCAGCAGCTTGTCGGCCAGCTCGCGCGTCTCGACCTGGCGGGCCAGGCTGGGGGCGCCATCGCCGGGATCGTGGTTCTCGATCCAAGCGGCTTCCTGCTCGGATAGATCGGCCAGGATCTTGGCATGGCGGACCTTCTGTTTGCGTAGATGGTCGTAACACTCGTTCACGGTGATTTTGTAGATCCAGGTCGAGACCGCGGATTGAAAATTGAAGCGCTTGAGGGCGAAGTAGACCTTGGTGAAGACCTGCTGGGTGACGTCGTCGCAGTCGTTGGAGTGGCGCAGGATGCCGCGCACGACCGAACCGACACGGGGCTGGTAGCGGCGGACCAACTCGGCAAAGGCGTCCTCGTCGCCGCCCTGGCAGCGGCGCATCAGGTCGGCGTGGTTTTCCGCCTCCGGCGCACGTACCGCGGCAGGTTCGCACAGGCCCGGCAACGCCGCCAATACGGCTTCCATGTTGTCTTCGACGTGGCTCACGACCGACCCGTTACATCATTGATTGGCGGGGGTTCTTCATACCCTCCACCGAGGTCATTCTACTCCCAGGCTTTCACTAATCGCGGGCTCCCAGCGCGGCTTGCGCCACGCGGCCCGTTCTCTACGGCCGCAAGGCCGCTACGCCGGGGACCCCTACACCCCAGCTCCGCTAAATCGCTTTCCTGAGGTCATACTACTCCCACTCGATGGTGGCGGGCGGCTTGGAACTGATGTCGTACACTACGCGGTTGATGCCGGGGACTTCATTGACGATGCGGTTGGAGATGGCGGCGAGCACCTCGTAGGGGAGGTGGGCCCAATCGGCGGTCATGCCGTCGTCGGAGTGTACGGCGCGCAGGGCGCAGGTGTAGCCGTAGGTACGAAAATCGCCCATGACGCCCACTGAGCGCACGGGCAGCAGGACGGTGAAGGCCTGCCAGAGCGAGGTGTAGAGGCCGGCGGCGCGGATTTCTTCGAGCGCGATGGCGTCGGCGGCGCGCAAGAGCTCGAGCTTTTCGGTAGTGATGGCGCCCAGGACGCGCACGGCGAGGCCGGGGCCGGGGAACGGCTGGCGTTCGAGCAATTCGGCGGCGAGGCCGAGGTCGGCACCCACGCGCCGGACTTCGTCCTTGAATAGCTCGCGCAGCGGCTCGATCAACTGCAGGCGCATGGTGGCGGGCAAGCCGCCCACGTTGTGATGGCTTTTGATCACCGCCGAGGGGCCGTGCACGGAGACCGACTCGATCACGTCGGGGTAGAGGGTGCCTTGGACGAGGAAATCGGCGTGGTGGCGGCGCGCCTCGGGCTCGAAGACCTCGATGAAGAGGCGGCCGATGATTTTGCGCTTCTGCTCGGGGTCGGTGACGCCTTCCAGGGCAGTGAGGAAACGCTCGCTTGCATCCACGGCCACCAGGTTCAGACGTAGGCGCTCGCGCAAGGTGGCTTGCACGGAGGCGAACTCGTTGCGGCGCAGCAGGCCGTTGTCCACGAAGACGCAGACCAAGCGGTCGCCGAGGGCGCGCTGAACGAGCGAGGCGGCAACGCTGGAGTCCACGCCGCCGCTGAGGGCGCAGATGGCTCTTCCCTGCTCTCCCACCTGGCGGCGGATGCGCTCGACCTGCTCCTCGATGAACGAGTGAGGCGTCCAGTCACGCGCCACGCCGCACAGGTCGAGGAAGTTGCTGAGCAGTTCCCTTCCGCGTTCGGTGTGGCGGACTTCGGGGTGAAACTGCACGGCCCAGAGGTGGCGCGACGGGTCGGTGATGGCGGCGACGAGCTCGCCACTGGTGCCTATGACGTGGAAGCCTGGCGGAAGCTGCTGGGCGGCGTCGCCGTGGGACATCCAGACGACTTCGCGTCCGGGGCTGCCGCGGAATAGACCATCGCGGGTGTCGAGGTCGGCTTGGGCGCGCCCGAACTCGCGCCGGGCGCCGTTTTCGACCTTGCCGCCGAGGGAATCCACCATGAGCTGCAGGCCGTAGCAGATGCCGAGGACGGGGATGCCCGCGGTCCAGACTGCGGGGGCGCAGCGGGGGGCATCGGGCGCGTAGACCGAGGCAGGGCCGCCGGAGAGGATGATGCCGGCCGGGTGCTGGGCGGCAATCGCGTCCCAGGTGGCGTTGAAGGGCAGCAGCACGCTGTAGACGCCGAGCTCGCGGACACGGCGGGCGATGAGCTGCGAGTACTGGGCCCCGAAGTCGAGTACGACGAGGGAACGAGGCGTCTTCATAGGACGAAGTTCACCAAGCGGCCGGGCACCACCACGACCTGGCGCGGGGATTTGCCGGCGAGCAGGGGTGCGATTTTGGCGTGGGCGCGGGCGGCCTGCTCCAGATCATCTTTCGAAGCGGCGGGAGAGGCGGCGATGCGCGCGCGCAGCTTGCCGTTCACCTGAACGACGATCTCGACGGATTCCTCTCGCGCCAGCTCGGCGTCGAAGGCCGGCCACGGTTGGCGGCCGATGTAGCCCTTTTCGCCCCAGCGCTGCCAGACCTCCTGCGCCAGAAAGGGGGCAAAGGGCGCGAGCATCAGCAGCAAGAGACGGAGCACCTTGCGGCGCGCGGCGGCGGACAGGCCGGCTTCTCCGGCCTGGATGGCGTTGGCCAGTTCCATCAGGCCGGCGATGGAGGTATTGAAGTGCCAGCGGCGCTCGAAGTCGCCGGTCATGCGGTGCAGGAGTTGGTGCGCCTGGCGCAGGAGGGCGGCATCGCCGGCGCCGGAACGTGCCAGGTGGTTGGTGGCTGGTGGTTGGTGGGGGGTGGTTGGTGGATCGTCGCGCAGGGCAAGGCGCCAGACGCGGCCGAGGAAGCGGTGAATGCCCTCGACGCCCTGATCGCTCCAGTCGAAGTCTTTTTCCGGCGGGGCGGCGAAGAGGACGTACATGCGCGTGGCGTCGGCGCCGTAGCGGGCAATCATGTCCTCCGGGTCCACGACGTTGCCCTTGGACTTGGACATTTTTGCGCCCTGGCGCGTGATCATGCCCTGGGTGAAGAGGCGCTCGATGGGCTCATCTAGTTGGGTGAGGCCGAGGTCGCGCATGGCCTTGGTGAAGAAGCGGCTGTAGATGAGGTGCAGGATGGCGTGCTCGATGCCGCCGATGTACTGATCCACGGGCAGCCAGCGCGCGACCGAGGCGGGGTCGAACGGGCGAGTGCTCTCGTGCGGGCTGGTGTAGCGGTAGAAATACCAGGATGAGTCCACGAAGGTGTCCATGGTGTCGGCCTCGCGGCGGGCGCGGCCACCGCAGCGCGGGCAGACGGCGCGGGAGAAAGCCGGGTCGGCGGCGAGGGGCGATTCGCCTTCACCGGTGAGCGTTACATCGTCGGGCAGCAGGACGGGCAGTTGCTCGTCAGGGACCGGGACCAGGCCGCAGGCGTCGCAGTAGAGCATGGGGATGGGCGTGCCCCAGAAGCGCTGGCGCGAGATGCCCCAGTCCTGCAGACGGTAGGCGACTGTTCCCTTCCCGAACCCGCCCGTTTCGGCGGCGGCGATCATGGCCGCCATGGCGGTGCGGTTGGACATGCCGGTGAAAGGTCCCGAGTCGGCCAGCACGCCATCGGCGGCGCTGGCCTCCTTCAGCGGGAGGCTGAGTCCTTCGGTGGGCATGACCACGGGGCGGATGGGCAGGGCGTACTTGCTGCAGAACTCGAAGTCGCGCTGGTCGTGTGCGGGTACGGCCATCACGGCGCCGGTGCCGTAGCCCATGAGCACGAAGTTGGCGACCCAGATGGGGAGCTTTTCCTGACTGAAGGGGTTGAGGGCGTAGCAGCCGGTGAAGAAGCCCTCCTTGTCCGGCTCTTGGCCGGGGGCGAGGTGCGTCTGGCGGCGGCGCAGGGCGCGGGCGCGCTCGAGGGCGGAGGCATCCAGCAACTGCGGCAGGAGCGGATACTCCGGCGCCAGAAGGATGGCGCTGGCGCCGTAGATGGTATCTATGCGCGTGGTGAATACGATGAGCTTCTGTTGGGTGGGATCGTCTTGCAGGGCGAAGCTGATTTCGGCGCCCTCGCTGCGGCCGATCCAGTTGCGCTGCATTGTGCGGACGCGCTCGGGCCACTCGGGCAGGCGGTCGAGGTCGCGCAGGAGCTCGTCGGCGTAGGCGGTGATGCGCAGATACCACTGGTTCAGCTCGCGCTGCTCGACCGGGGTATCCTCGTGACGCCAGCAGACGCCGCCGGCGACCTGCTCGTTGGCGAGCACGGTCTGGCACTGCGGGCACCAGTTCACCCATCCCTGCTGGCGGTAGGCGAGGCCCTTTTCATAGAGGCGCAGGAAGAGCCACTGATTCCAGCGGTAATACTCGGGCAGACAGGTCGTGACCTCGCGACTCCAGTCATAGCTGAAGGCGAAGCGCTGGTACTGGCGCTTCATGTGCGCGATGTTGGCGAGCGTCCAGGCGCGCGGATGGGTGTGATGCTTGATGGCGGCGTTTTCCGCCGGTAGGCCGAACGAGTCCCAGCCCATGGGATGGAGGACGTCGAAGCCGCGCATCCAGAAGAAACGCGCCAGGGCATCGCCGATGGCGTAGTTGCGCACGTGGCCCATGTGCAGCGCCCCGCTCGGATAGGGGAGCATCTCGAGCACGTAGTACTTGGGACCGCCGGCGTTGGCGCCCGCCAGGGGATTCTCGCGCGCCCAGCGCTCGGCCCACGGCGGCTCGAAGCGGAGCGGTTCGTAGGGTTCGGGCTCTGGCATAGAAGGGACCGGGAACTTCCTATTGTGCCAGACGGCGTAAGGCAGCCATGTCACGTGCCTGGCCATCGAGTGGGGTTTCGACGATGAAGGCCTTGCCGCGCCAGCGCGGGTCTTGCAATATCTGGCGGAAGGCGGCTTCGCCCAAGCGGCCTTTGCCGATGTGCTCGTGGCGGTCGTGGTGGCTTCCCTGCTCCGCCTTGGCGTCGTTGGCGTGGACCAGCTTCACGCGTCCGAGGCCGACCGTCGAGCGTAACTCCTTCATCGTCGCCGCGTAGCCGGACGGGGATACGAGGTCATAGCCGGCGACCCAGGTGTGGCAGGTGTCGAAGCAGCCGCCGACCTTCAGGCCGTCGAGTTGCTCTTCGAGAAGGTCGAGAATTTGGGCCCAGACGGGGAAGGTTCCAGCCAGGTGATTACCGCCTCCGGCGGTGTTTTCGATCAGCAGCGTCAACGTGCCCCAGCTCCGGCCGGAAGCGGCTTCGACGACGCCGGCCACGCAGTCGGCGACGGCGCCGCTGCCGGGGTGGAGCACCAGGTACTCGGCACCAACGGCCGAGGCTCGTTCCAGTTCGCCGCGCAAGGCGGCCACCGATTGGCGGCGGAAGTGAGGCTGGGTGCCGGCCACGTTGATCAGGTAGCTGGCATGGACGGCGAGCGGGCGCAGACGGTACTTGCGCCGCAACTGCCGCGCCGCGGCCGCCTCCACGGCGGGGATGGGGCGGGCGCGCCACTGCCGCGGGCTGGAGGTGAATACCTGCAGCGTATCGCAGCCGGCCTCATGGGCGCGCGCGAGCGCTTGCACGACGCCGCCGGCGCTGGAAACATGTGCCCCGACGCGCATGCCACATTGTAGCGGGGGCAAGGTAAGTTAGCATTTCTCTATGCGGATTGGGATTCTTACCGGTGGGGGCGATTGCCCGGGGTTGAATGCGGTGATTCGTGCTGTGGTGCGGAAGGGCACCACGTTTTACGGCGACTCGGTGGTGGGGTTTCTCGAGGGATGGCGCGGGGTGGTGGAGGACCGCACGCTGGAGTTGGATCTGGATCAGGTGGCGGGGATCATACACCGCGGGGGCACGATGCTGCGCACGTCGCGCACCAATCCGCGTAAGCAGGAGGACGGGCTGGAGCGGGTGCGGGCGGCGTTTGCGCGGCAGAAGCTGGATGCGTTGATCGCCATCGGCGGCGACGACACATTGGGGGTGGCGCAGTGGGTGCAGCAAAACGGGCTGCCGGTGGTGGGGGTGCCCAAGACCATTGATAACGATCTGTCGGGCACGGATTTGTGCTTCGGGTTCGATACCGCCGTCAGCATCGCCACCGAGGCCGTGGACCGGCTGCACTCGACCGCCGAGGCGCACAGCCGCGTGCTGGTGTGCGAGGTGATGGGCCGTGACGCGGGCTGGATTGCGATTACGTCCGGGCTGGCCGGCGGCGCCGATGTCATCCTGGTGCCGGAGGTGCCGATTGATATTGACGAGGCCTGCCGCCTGATCA
>JBOGKL010000355.1:0-1849 GCA_050745525.1 Terriglobales bacterium
GACAAGCTCATCGCCGACAGCGAGGAGCCCGGGAAACGCCTTAAGAAAACGCTCGGGCCCTGGAGCCTGGCCGCGCTCGGCGTTGGGGCGATTATCGGCTCGGGTATCTTCGTACTCACCGGCACGGCGGCGGCGGGCGAGCACTTCGAGGTGCCGTCGCTCTTACACGCACAGATCTTCGACATCATCGGCAGCCTCATCCACCACGGAAATCTCAGCGGCGCGCTCATGCATGGACGCCCGCCGGCGGGCCCGGCCATCGCCATCTCCTTCATCCTGGTCGCCGTCGCCTGCAGCTTTGCGGGGTTGTGTTACGCCGAGCTGGCCTCGATGATCCCCATCGCCGGCTCGGCCTACACCTATAGCTACGCCACGCTGGGCGAGCTCGTCGCCTGGATCATCGGCTGGGACTTGATCCTCGAGTACGCGGTCAGCAACGTCGCCGTCGCGGTCGGCTTCGCCGGCTACTTCAATAGCCTCATGGCGCAGATGGGCATCCACCTCCCCGCCAAGCTCGCCCAGCCGGTGTGGGAGAACGGGGCACGCACCGGGGCCTGGTTCAACCTGCCCGGCTTCGTGGTGGTGATGCTGCTGACGGTGTTGCTCGTGCGGGGCGTGCGCGAGTCGGCCAACACCAACAACCTCATGGTGATCGTGAAGGTGGGTGCGATCCTGATCTTCATCGCCGCCGGCGGGATGCTGGTGCACCCGGGGAACTGGCATCCGTTCGCGCCCTCCGGGTTTGGCGGCATCGTGACCGGTGGCGCGATCGTGTTCTTCACCTACATCGGCTTCGATTCGGTCTCGACCGCGTCGGAGGAGGCGATCAACCCGCAAAAAGATATTCCCTTCGGCATCATCGTCTCGCTCATCGTGTGCAGCGTGCTCTACGTGGGCGTGGCCATCGTGCTGCTGGGGATGATGAAGTACACCACGTTCCTGAACGGCGCCGCCGCCGACGCGCCCGTGGCCTACGCGCTGCACGCGCTCAACGCCAACCGCTGGGTGCAGTTGCTGGTGGTGGTGGGGGCGTTGATGGGCATGCTGTCGTCATTGCTCGTTTTTCAGTACGGGCAGACGCGCATCTGGTTTGCGATGTCGCGGGACCGGCTGCTGCCGGGCATCTTCAGCCGCGTCCACCCCAAGCTGAAGACGCCGCACTGGTCGTGCTGGATCGCAGGGCTGGCCGTCGGCATTCCCGCCGGCCTGGTGGATATCGGCGAGGCCGCCGACCTCAGCAATATCGGGACGCTGTTCGCCTTTGTGCTGGTGGCGCTGGGGGTGCTGGTGCTGCGCCGCCGGCAGCCGGAGCGCCCGCGCGGGTTCCGGGTGCCGTTTGTCCCGGCGTTCCCGATCCTGGCGATTGTGTTTTGCGGCGGGCTGATGCTGGCGCTGCCGGTCATCACCTGGCTGCGGTTTGTGGCCTGGCTGGCGGTGGGGCTGCTGATCTACGGCTTCTACGGCCGCAAGCGCAGTGAATTTCACCAACTCCCGGCAAGCGCCCCGGCGGGCAAGGGTTAATGGAGGCAGCTTGGAGAGACCACGAGCAGAGCGGGCCTCCCCTGCCGTCAGTCGAAGCCCACCCACAAGCGACCACCGGGAGCGAACCAGCAAAAAGTGGCGAGCCACTGGCTTCGCTGCAGCCTCCTCAGGCCGTTTCGGCGAACAAATGGCCGGAGGCGGGGGCGGAGGCGGCGGCCGCGTTCAGCGGCTGTCCGGATTCAGCGTGGGTGAGGGCGTAGCCAAGCGGCGCCAGCAAGGCGGCAAGCTGGCGCATGCAGTGGGATTTCGTTCTGCGGGAGGCGCCGTGGACTTCGATGAGCAAGCGGGGCCGGTGCCGGGATAGCGT
>JBOGKL010000356.1:0-8820 GCA_050745525.1 Terriglobales bacterium
GTTTTAGCGCCTGGCTCAAAGCCCAAAACTTCCCCCGCCAGTCCGCCTATCGCCTCCTTGGGAAAATCAGCAAACCCGCTCCAATCAAGGCTCTAATCTGTACCAAACGGGATCCTGCTCCTGCCGCCGACCTGGAGCTGCTGCCCGACGCAGCCCGCTTCCGCCTCTCTCCGTTCCACTCCGTCCTTGCCCACCGCATCCTTCTAGACGCCTGCGATCGCAGCCCCCGCCGCGACCTGGCCACGCCCATCGTCCACGCCTTTCTCCAATTCCTCTCCGGTCCCAACCTAGCTACCGCCCTAGCCTGGCTCGACCATTCCCGCCTCGACTTCCCCCTCCCCACAGGCCCCATTCCCCGTTACCGCAACCGCTGCGCGTCTCACCCGCCCGCGCGCCCAGCTCCATGAAATCAATAGCTTACACATCTGGCATTGCCCTAAATTGCTGGCTCGCAGCTTGGAGTGCACCCCAAAACTGTACGCGGCAGGCGCGCCGCCGCCGCTGCAGTTCCTAATAGCTAACTCGGTCCCGCCGGCCGACCGAGTCCCACGCCCATCCTAGTTCATGCGCAGGGCGCGGGCGGGATCAATGCCGGCGGCGCGACGCGCGGGGACGTAGCAGGCGAGCAGACATGCGGCCACAAGTACCGCGGCGGCTCCGGCCAGCAGCAACGGATTGGCAGGGCTGACCTGATAGAGCTGGCTGGCGATGAGGCGCCCGGCAGCCAGAGCGGCCAGCAACCCGATGATGATGCCCGCCAGCGCCAGGCGCAGGCCGCGCCCGACCACAAGGGCCAACACCGAAGCGCGCGATGCCCCCAGCGCCACGCGGACGCCGATTTCTCGCGTGCGCGCCGTCACCAGGTACGACATCACGCCGTAAATGCCGGCGATGGCGAGCAGCAGCGCCAGAGCGGCAAAGCCGCTCATCAGCCATTCCTGGAACGCCTGGCCGGCGACGGAGGTATCGGCAAGCTGATTCATGGTCTCGACGTCGGCCAGCGGGAGCGAGGAATCCATGCTGTCGAGCACGCGACGCATGCTCGCGGTGAGCGGGCCGAGCGGCAACGAGGAGCGCACGTCAAGGTAAAAACTGTTGCTGATGTTGTCAAACGGGAAATAACCCGCCGGCATCGGGGCCTCACCCAACTGGTTGATGGCCACGTTACCGACCACGCCGGTGATGACCAGCCAGGGGCCGCTCGTACCCTGGCGAAAGCGCTGGCCCAAGGGGTCGCGGCCGGGATAGAAGTGGTCCGCCATGGCCTGGTTCACTATGACGTTGAGCGAGGTAGGCGTCGAGGAGGACGGCGTGGACGCCGCGCTCGGGCCGAACACGAAGGGGGCGAAAATGGGCCCTGCATACCGGTCCCAGGCACTCACGTCCGCTTGCGTGTAGCGGGTGCCGCGGAGCAGCGGAATCTGCATCGTGCGCAGGTAGCCGGGCGTGATCCATACCCACTCGACCAAGGATTTTTCCTGCGCGCTGTCGCCGGGAAGCTCAATGTAGCCGTTGCTTTCCCCTTGCAGCGGCGTGGAACTGGAAGTGGCGACATCGCTGATGCCGGGCCCGGCGCGCAGACGGGTCAGCAGCGTGCGTTGGAATTGTTCGATGGCCGGGAAGCTGGAGTAGTGACGGACGGGCAGATTGATTTGGGCAATCACCACATGGTCGGGGTTCATCCCCAATCCGCTGTTGCGCAGTCGTTGAAAGCTCTGCAGGAACAGTGCCGCAGCCACCACCAGCAGCATCGAGAGGGCAACTTCAGCCACGATCAGTCCGTCGCTGAGCCAGCGCCTGCGCCCTCCGGCGCCGGCCAAGGCGCCGGCGCCGCTCAGCTCCTCGTTGAGCTGGGGACGGGAAAGCTGCAGCGCGGGTGCGAGGCCGAAGAGAATGCCGCAGACGATGGCCAGCCCTACCGTAAATGCCAGCACGGTGAGGTTGACCTGGATGGGGTTGAACTGCGGCAGCGTGAAGGCGCTCAGGCCCACCACGGCGCGAACGCCGATCCAGGCCAGCACCGCACCCAAGGCGGCACCGATGAGCGCCAGCAGCACCGATTCGGTGAGCAGTTGGCGCAGAATGTGCGCGCGGCGGGCGCCCAGGGCGAGCCGGATGGAAATTTCCTTCTGCCGGCCCAGAGCCCGCGCCAGCAGCATGTTGGCCAAATTGGCGCAGGCGATCAGCAACACCAGCCCGACCACCGCCAGCAGCGTCAGCAGCGAGGCGCGCTGCGGCGCGCGCACCAGCCGGTCACGCAGCAGAAACAGCTTGGCGCCGGTATCGGCGTTGGAGTCGGGGTATTGCCGGACCAGACGCGCCGCAATGCCGGAGATTTCCGCCTGCGCCTCGGCCAGCGTCACGCCCGGCTTCAGGCGGCCGATGGCGCTGTAGGAATGATTGCCCCGCTCGCCGAGCTTGCCGCTGGTCATGTCCATCGGCGTCCAGAGTTGAATATCGGGACGCAGCTCGAAGTTGGCAGGAGCGACGCCAATGATGGTCTCGTCGTTGCCGTTGAGCGCGATGGTTTTCCCGATGATGCTGCGCTCGCCTCCGAACTGGGACTTCCAGAAGGCGTAGTTCAGCACCACGACATTGCTTGCCCCGTGAGCGCCATCGCTGGGATCGAGCAGACGTCCCAACGCCGGCTTGACGCCGAGCAACTGGAAGAAGTTCGCTTCGGCGGGCACCATGTTGACCTGCTGGGGCGCGCCTTCACCGGTCAGGTTTTCCGTGTGCGGATAGCTGTAGAGCGCCATGTCGGCGAACAGCTTGTTCTGGCGCTGCCAATCGGGGAAATCGGGGCCGGAAAGCGGGTAGGCGCCTGGCGCTTGCTCGGTTTCATACATCTGGACGAGCTGGCTGGGATGGGCGAACGGCGGCGGCTGCAGCAGGATGGCATTGATCAGGCTGAAGATGGCAGTGTTGGCGCCAATGCCGAGTGCGAGCACTGCAACGGCCAGGATCGTGAATCCCGGCGAGCGGCGCAGCATGCGCAGGGCAAAGCGAAGGTCTTTGATCATGCGCTGGTCCTATATACGCAAAAATCCCGGCGCGCGACGAAGGTTACGGCGAAATATTACTGGACGTGGAGGTCGAGGAGGGGACGCATCTCCCAGCCGTGCGGACCGGGGACAACCACGCCGGTGGCGACGACCTGGGTGGGCTCAGAGGGCGGACGGAGCTGGGCGTGCATCGGGCCGAAGCGAAGACCGACGACCTCGCGCAATTCCTCGTAGAGCGCGGTGTCTTCCTGGCTGGCGCCGCAGCCGCTCGCAGGGATGTAGGCGTCGAGGGTCATGTTCGGGTGCGTCAGGGAGCCGAACCGGAGATGAATCTGATGGCCGTCGGTCGAGAGACCGAGCAGGCGCGCCTGGACGCGGAAGACCGGCTGCCGTGCGCCGGCCTTAAGTTTCTCGACCTGCTCGATGGTGGCAAACTTGGCCGCACGAGAGGCGGCCACGGCGCCGCCGGAGAGTTTTGGCAGCGGGGCGCCGCAGGGCATGAGGCCGGCGGTGGTTGCGCCGGAGCCATGCGAGGTGAACAGGTCGGTGCGGAAGTGCTTCCAGGAGCCGGTATGGAGGGCGAAGAACCAGAAGGCGGCGATAACGACGACCGCAATGATGATGAGCAGCCCGGCTGCGATACGTCCTCGATTGCGCCCGCGGGCTTTGCCCATGTCAGGAGCGTTTGCGGCTGCGCTTGGCTTCCACGCGCTTGCCGACCAGTTGCAGGAATTGGCCGACGGTGGTGCAAGCTTCCCAATCGGCTTCGCTGAAAGGGTGCACGCCGAAGTTGGCCTCTGACTGCATCAGCAGTTCGGCGACGTCAATCTCGTCGAGGTTGAGATCATCCTTAAAGACGGCCTCGGGGGTGAGCTCGGCTTCCTCGATCGCCATTTCTTCGGCGATCATGTGCAGCAATTTGCCTTCGAGCTCGGATTGCTGGCGCGTCTTCTTTTCCACCGCCTTGGACACCGGTTTGGGGGCAGCCTTGGCGGGCGGGGCGGAATCCTTTTTGGCAGGCGCCAGCGCCTTCGGCTGCGGCTTTTTAGCGGCCGCCGGGACGGGCTTGCCATTTTTGCCGTTGGCTTTGCCATTGGCCACCGCGCGCCGCGGCTTGTTGGAGGGCTTGGCCATAAACGTTCATTCTACACTGGTTGCATGAGTGCCCCGGGCAGCAACGCTCTTTACGAGTTCTTCGGCCGCGGCGGCCTTCTCCAGAGCGCGCACCCAGGGTACGAGCAGCGGCCCGGGCAGTTGGATATGGCGCGCGAGGTGGCCTCGGCGCTGAGCGAACGGCGGCACCTGTTCATCGAGGCGGGCACGGGTACCGGGAAGACGCTGGCCTATCTGCTGCCGGTGTTGATGAGTGGGCGGAGGGTGCTGATTTCCACCGGCACACGCAACTTGCAGGAACAGCTCGTACGCAACGACATTCCCTTGCTGGCGAAGGCGCTGGGGCGCGAGCTGGACGTGGTGGCAGTCAAGGGACGGCAGAACTACGCGTGCAAGCACAAGATTCGGGACCTCGAGGCGCAGCCGGCGCTGCTCGAGCTGGAGGAGTTGGAGCAGTACCGGCGCATCCGGGCCTGGGAGGCGCAGACGGAGGTGGGCGATCGCGCCGAGCTGGATTTTTTGCCCGAGAATACGGCACTGTGGGGCAGGCTGAGCGCGCGGCGGGAAACCTGCACCGGATCGAAATGCCCGCTGTACGAAGAGTGTTTTCTCACGCGCCTGCGCCAGCGGGCAAGCGCGGCCGACCTGGTAGTGGTGAACCATCATTTATTCTTTGCCGACTTGGTGCTGAAGGGACAGGATCTGCCGGGCGTTCTGCCTCCCTATGAAGCCGTGATCTTCGACGAGGCGCACGAGGTGGAGAGCGCCGCGGTCCAGTACTTTGGCATCAGCGTGAGCAATCTTCAGCTCGAGGAGCTGGCGCGTGATGTGGCGCAGACGCTGCGCGGCGCGGGCGCGGCAAGCGCGGATTTCGATGACCGCATGGAGCGCATGCGCATCGCGGCGCAGAAACTGTTTTTGCGCTTGGGCAGCAAGGAGGGGCGGACGCCGCTGCAGAACCGGGAGCAGTTCCTGATCGAGCAAGCGGATGTCTACGACGAGTTCATGCACGCGGTGGGGTATCTGGAAGAGAGCCTGGCTGCGATTGAGGATAAGCCGGAGGAAGTTCACAACTGTATCCAGCGACTGGGGATGGCGCGCAAGCACACCGCCTACATCATGGAGAGCGACGAGGAGGAGGTGGTGTACTGGGTCGAGCGGCGCGGGCGCGGCGTGTACCTGCAAGCCTCGGCCATCGCCGTGGGCGGCAGGATCCGCGAGCTGCTGTTCGAGCCGACCGACACGGTGATTCTGACCTCGGCCACGCTGGCGGTGGGAGACAAGTTCGATTACGTGCGCGAACGGCTGGGGGCCGAGCACGCGCGCGAGTGCATTGTGGCCTCGCCCTTCCAATACGAGCGGCAGGCACTACTGTACGTGGCCGAGCATGTGCCGCCGCCGACGGCGGTCGAGTTCACGGCTCAGGCGACAGAGGAGATCGTCAAGCTGGTCGAGGCCTCGCGCGGGCGAGCCTTCGTGCTGTGCACGAGTGTGCGGCAGATGGAGGCGTTCGCGCGCGGGCTGGAGGGACGGACGGAGTATCCGCTGCTGGTGCAGGGGAGCGAGCCGCGGCATCTGCTGCTGGAGCGGTTCCGCGCCACGGCGGGAGCGGTGCTGGTGGCCACGAGCAGCTTCTGGCAGGGGGTGGACGTGCCGGGCGAGCAGTTGAGCCTGGTGATCATTGACCGGCTGCCGTTTGCCTCGCCGGCCGACCCGGTGGTGGCGGCGCGCATCGAGGCCATGCGGCGCGAGGGGCGCAATCCGTTCGGCGAGTTTCAGGTGCCGGAAGCGGTGCTGGCGCTGAAGCAGGGCTTCGGACGCCTGATCCGCTCGCGGCGCGACCGCGGCGTGTTGGCGCTGCTGGACTCGCGCGTGGCCACGAAGGCGTACGGCAAGGTGTTTCTCGATAGCCTGCCGCCGTTCCCGCGGACGGCGAAGATCGAGGATGTCGCGTCGTTTTTTGGCGTCGAGCGTGGCGATTGATTGGCGCGGGGCCCCGCGTGGATGCGCCACGCGACCCGCTTGACGCTCGGCCGGCCTGGGGACCCCCAGGAACCCCAGCCCTGCCTCGCCGGCAGTCCCGCAGCACGTTGACGGGGTTGATGCGGGTGGCGCGGCGGGCGGGCCAGGCGCAGGCGAGCGCGCCGGCGGCCAGCAGGAGCGCGGCCACGGCCAGCATCACCGTGGGATCGCCGACGTGGACGCTGAACAGCAGGCTGGCAAGCACGTGGCCCAGCAGTACGGCGGCAATCACGCCGGCGATGATGCCGGCCACCACCGGCGTCAAGCCCTGGCGCAGCACCATGGCGACCAGATCGCCGGCGCGAGCGCCCATGGTCATGCGGATGCCGATTTCTCCCGTGCGGCGCTCGATGGAGTAGGCAATCACGCCGTAGATGCCGAGCGCGGCGAGAAACAGGGCGCAGAGGGCGAAGGCCATCACCAGCAGCATCTGGAAGTGGCGGGCGGCAACGGAGGAGGAAACCACGTCGGCCATGGTCTCGACCTCGGTGACCGCGGCGGCGGGCTGTGTGCTCCACACCAGGCTGCGGATGCGCGGAGCAATAGCTGCAAGCGGCGTGTTGGTGCGCAGCACGATGTTGACTTCGCCGGGGATCTGCCAGGTGTAGGGCGCGTAGACCTGCAGAGGAGGCGTCTTGCCCAACTCGGCGGGCACGTCGGCGACGACACCGACGATGATGAACAACGGTTGGGGATCGGATTTGGTGAATTCCTGCCCGATGGGGTTCTTCCCCGGCCACAGATGCGCCGCCGTGGAGGCCGAAATCAACGCAGGAATCGGAGCGGAAAGAGACTGGGCCGGAGTCTCGGCCAAGGTCGAGGCGAGGTCTTGGTCGTTCAGCGCGCGCCCACGCAGCAACGGGATGCCCATGGCGGCAAAGTAACCGGGGCTGATGGAAGCCCAATCGGCGAGCGGACGATTCACGAACGGGCGCTGGTCGTGCACGTAGGAGAGCAGATCGTTTTCATTGGTCCCCTGCGTGGGCAGCGTGTCTATCAACCCGGCTGTCTGCACGCCCGGCAGCGCCGAAACTTGATCGAGGACGGAGTGGTAAAACGCGGCGCGCTGGGGACGGCTACCGGGCCAATTGATCCCGGCCTCGATGACGTGCTGTTGCTGAAAGCCCATGTTGAGGCCCAGCAAGTCCATATAGCTGGCGATCAAAAGGCCGGCCACGATCAATAGCAGCGCCGCCAGTCCCGTCTGCGCGCCGACCAGCCAGGAGCGCGTGCGCATGCCGCGGACCGAATCGCTGGCGCTGCGCCCGCCCGCGCGCAACGCGCTCTGCGGATCGGCCTTGGCCGAGCGCAGCGCCGGCCAGAGGCTGAAAGCCACTCCGCACACCAGCGCCAATACAATGCCGAACACCAGCACCATGGGGTTCAAGCCGACTTCGCCCAGGCGAGGAATGCCCGAGGGCGCCGCATGCACCAGCGCACGCAGCGCCGCCCATGCGGCCACAATGCCCAGGACGCCACCGGCAGCGGCCAGCACGATGCCTTCGGTCACGGTTTCTTTCACCAGGCGCCCGCGCCCGGCGCCCAGCGCCACGCGGATGGCGAGTTCGTGTCCGCGTCCGTTCACGCGCACCAACAGCAGGTTGGCCAGGTTCAGGCAGACGATGAGCAGGATCACGCCCACGGCGGCGAGCAGCATCCATAGACCGAGGCCGTGGTTGCCCACGATCATGTCGCGCAGCGGCGTCACCACGACGCGCAGTTGCACGTGCGCGGGGGCATGATTGGCGGCGAGAAAGTTGGCCTCGATGACGTTCAGCTCGGCGCCCAACTGCGCGTCGGTAACTCCGGGCTTCTTGCGTCCAATTCCGGACATGTTAAAGTTGCCCACCACCGGGGTGTTCACGAAATTCAAAGCCGCGGGGCGGAAGATCTGCATAGGATGATCGGCGCCGGTGCCGAAAGGCCCGAGCTCGGTGCCGTGGGGGAAGTCCAGCGAAGCCGGCATGACGCCAATGATGACGTTGGGGGCGCCATCGAGGTCCACGGTGCGGCCCACGACGGAAGGATCGGCGTGAAACTCCGAGCGCCAGAAGGCGTCACTGATCAGGATTTCGTGGTTCTTGCCGGGGCGATCGTCACCGGGGGAGAAGTCGCGGCCGAGAAGCGGAGTGACGCCCAGGGTGGGGAAAATCGTATGTGAAACATCGGCGCCATAGACCTCGCGCGGGCGGGCGCCGGAGGTGGTCAGCACCCAACTGTCGGGCTGCAGGATGGCGAGGTTGCTGAGCAGCTTGGAATGGAGCCGCCACTGATGGTAGGTCCTGATGTTAATGGGGAAGTAAGGATAGGGGCTTACGAAATGGACGACGGAGACGTCGAGCGCCACCAACTGCTGCGGCTGCGTGTACGGCAGCGGCCGGAGCAGGACGTTGTCCACGAGCGAGAAAATGGCGGTGTTGGCGCCAATGCCCACCGCCAGGGTGAGGATCGCGATCAGGGCGAAAGCGCGCTGGTGGGCCAGACGGCGGAGGGCAAGGCGGAGGTCGTGCACCATCCATGGTACGCACGGCGCCACCCGCCGGGTTCCCGAAAAAGGCCACTAATTTCGCATCACGCTGAGCGGGCTGATGCGCGTGGCGCGGCGGGCGGGCCCGGCGCAGGCCGCGGCGCCGGCGGCGAGCAGCAGCAGCGCCACCGCCAGGATCACGGTGGGATCGGC
>JBOGKL010000357.1:0-4231 GCA_050745525.1 Terriglobales bacterium
CCTAGTATTCGCTATGGTTTATATAAACAGAGTCCAAAGAGCTTCCGACTCTCGAAGATCTGGGCATTGGCTTTGTGCCCTACAGCCCGCTGGGCCGCGGCTTTTTGACCGGCGCCATAGATCCCTCCACGCCCATCGGCCCCAACGATTTCCGCAACAACATCCCGCGCTTCACGCCCGAGAACCGGCTGGCCAACCAGAAGCTGCTGCAGGCGCTCGGCGGGTTTGCCGCGCGCAAGCACGCCACGCTGGCCCAGATCGCGCTGGCCTGGCTACTGGCGCAAAAGCCCTGGATCGTGCCCATTCCGGGGACAACGCAGGTGCAACGGCTGGACGAGAACATCGCTGCTACTAATATTCAGTTGACGAGCGACGATCTGAGGGCCATCGAGGACATCTTGGCGGCGAACCCGGTGCATGGGGCCCGCTACCTGGAACCGCAACAAAGACTCGTCGAGCGGTGAGTCGTGCACCGGCGGGAGGAGCTAGCCCGGAGGGCTGATTTTGCCCTGCGGGTCACGGCGGCGGCGGGATGGCCCGAGCCCAACGCGCGCCTGCTCGACGCCTTTAGCAACACGCCGCGCGCGCGCTTTCTTCCGCCCGGCACGCCCCTCGATCTCGTCTATGCCGACACCACCGTCAGGCTCGGCGTCGCCGGTCTGAACAACGGGCAGCCCTCGCTGCACGCCGCCTGTCTGGCCGCGCTGACGCCGCGGTCGGGAGAAACCGCCGTACACGTGGGCGCAGGCACGGGCTATTACACCGCCATCCTGGCGCGTCTGGTCGGCCCGCAAGGGCGCGTCGAAGCCTACGAAATTGAACCCTCACTGGCGGCGCTGGCAAGGGGAAACCTGTCTGACCTGCCGCAGGCGCAGGTGCACGCGAGCGCGCGCGGAGCCCTGCCTCCGCTGCCCGCCTGCGACCTGATCTACGTGAACTGCGGCGTGACCAGCCCCGATACCTCATGGCTGGAGGCGCTGCGGCCGCAGGGCCGGATGGTGTTTCCGCTCACTGGTGACGACGGCTCCGGGCTCATGCTGCTGCTGCGGCGCCCGGAAAGCGCCGCGGCGGCCTGGCCGGCCACGGTCCTGATGGGCGTATCCTTCGTCCCCTGTATTGGCCTCCGCGACCACGGCGACGCACAAGCCATCACGGAGGCCCTGAAACGGGGAAATGACCATGGGAATGCCGCCGCGGTATGTGGATATCATCACGGCGTGCCCGGATCCCCCCACCGGGTCTGGTGCGCGGGGAAAAACTGGTGGCTGGAACGCGCTTTGGGGTAAACTCTAGGCGTTTGTTCGCGCAAGTCCCTGCTTCGTTCGCAGCCGGGCAGGGCAAGGAGACATGCCGCCGTGCGTACCCTGACATCCCGCCTGCTCACCGTTGCCGTGGCCGCGCTGGCCACCTGGGCCGTAGCCCAAACCCCGAACACGTACGGCGCCATGCGCTGGAGAGAAATTGGCCCCATGCGGGCCGGGCGGGCGCGCGCGGTCTCGGGTGATCCCACCCATCCCAACGTCGCCTACATCGGCTTTGACAACGGCGGTGTGTGGAAGTCCACCGACTACGGCTCCAACTGGAAGCCGATCTTCGACCACGAGCCGACGGGCTCGATTGGCGCGATCGCGGTTGCGCCCTCCGACCCGAACGTCATCTATGTGGGCACGGGCGCCGGCATCATCCGTCCCGATCTGTCCACCGGCGGTGGCGTGTACAGATCCACCGATGCCGGCGCGACCTGGACACACCTCGGGCTCGATGACACCGAGATGATCGCCAACATCGCCGTGGACCCGCACAACCCGAACCGCGTGTTTGTGGCCGCGCTCGGGCATCCCTACGGGCCCAACGCCATGCGCGGCATCTTCCGCTCGCTCGACGGCGGCCAGACCTGGAAGAAGGTCCTGTACGTGGACGAGTACACCAGCGCCAACGACGTGAGAATTGATCCGCAGAACCCCAGCGTGATCTACGCCGCGCTCTGGCAGCAGCAGGAAGGCTTCGCCGAGAATCTGAGCTTCCACGGCCCCAGCGGCGGCATCTTCAAATCCACCGACGGTGGCAACTCCTGGGCCAAGCTCACCAAGGGACTGCCCGCAATCCTCGAAGCCAACCTGGCCATCGCTCCCTCCAGCCCCAACATCATTTATGCCAACATCGCCGCGCTGCCTCCGCGCCCTGGGCCGGGCGGTTTCGGCGGCGCCGCCGTGCACTTCTACAAGTCCACCAATGGCGGGGCCAGCTGGACCGAAGCGCGGCTCGATCCCCGTCCGATGGCGCGCATTGGCGGCGGCGACGTGCCCACGCTGGCGGTGGACCCGAAGAATCCCCAGGTCGTCTACGACTGCTCCACCGTGTTCTGGCGCACCGATGATGGCGGCCAAACCTGGTCGGCGGTGCGCGGCTCTCCCGGCGGCGACGACTACCAGAAGGTCTGGATCAACCCCAGCAACGACAACGTGATTGACCTGGTTGCCGATCAGGGCGGGGTGGTTTCGGCCAACCGCGGCGTGTCCTGGAGCAACTGGTACACGCAGCCCACGGCGGCCATGTACCACGTCACCGCCGATGACGCCTTTCCTTACCGGCTCTGCGGCGGGCAGCAGGATTCCGGCTCGGCCTGTGTCGAAAGCCGCTCCATGGATGGGCGCATCACCTTCCATAACTGGCATCCCGTCGAGATCGAGGAGTATGGCGAAGCCGCGCCCGACCCGAAGAACCCGAACCTGGTCTATGGCGCGGCGCGCACCTCGGTCTCCCTGTACGACCGCAGCACCGGGCAAGCCAATAGCGTCGGTCCGGATATCCCCTTCGGCAGCCAGTACGGCCGCGGCGTGCGCACCATGCCCATCGTCTGGTCGCCGGTCAACGATAACCTGCTGCTATTCGCCACCAACGCCGTCTGGAAAACGCTCAACGGCGGCCATAGCTGGACGCGCATCAGCGGCGATCTCACCCGCGGAGCCGACTGGTCCGTACCCGCTAGCGCGGGCAAGTACGCGGCCGAGGTGAAGCCGAGCGCGCTGGGCACCATCACCGCGCTGGCGCCCTCGCCGCTGAACGACCAGGTGATCTGGGCCGGCACCGACGACGGGCTGGTGCAGGTGACCTTCGATGGCGGAGCGCACTGGACCAACGTCACCCCGCCCGGGATCAAGCCCTGGACGCGCATCTTCAACATTGACGCCGGCCACTTCAGCACGCAAACCGCCTACCTCGCCGCCAACACCATGCGGCTCGACGATTTCAACCCGCACTTCTGGCGCACCCACGACGGCGGCAAGACGTGGACCGAAATTGACAATGGCCTAGCGCCGGGCGCAGCCGCCAATTCGATCCGTCAGGATACAAAAGTCAAGAACCTCCTCTATGCGGCCACGGAAACGCAGGTCTGGGTCTCCTTCAACGACGGCGACAACTGGCATTCGCTGAAGCTGAACATGCCCGCGATTTCCGTGCGCGACATCGCCCTCAAGAACGACGCCTCGTGCCTGTGCGACGACCTGGTGGCGGGCACGCACGGGCGCGGATTCTTGATTCTCGACGACGTGACGCCCTTGCAGCAGCAAGCCCGGGCCGCCGCCGCTTCGACCGCCTATCTGTTCCAACCCGAAACCGGCATTCGCATCCGCTTTGCCACCAACGACCCCACGCCGTGGCCGCCGGAGGTGCCCGCCGGCACCAACCCGCCGCCGGGACCGATTCTGGACTACTACCTCCCGCGCGATGTCAGCGGCCCGGTTACGATCCAGATCCTCCAGGGCAATCAGGTGATCCGGACCTACTCGAGCGCGGATAATCCCACCGGCCCGAACCCGGCTGACGATCCGGTGGCCTACAACAAACTGTGTCAGCAGAATCCGTCCCTGGCGCACTGCGACATGACCATGTACTGGCCCGCCCCGCCGCGCATCATCTCAACCCCGGCGGGTGAGCACCGCATCTGGTGGGATATGCACTACAATCCCATCCCCGGCGTAACCGCCTTCGGCAACGATGGCGGCGAGGGCGCGGTCCCGCACCGCACCGAGCCCGGCATCGCCTCACCGTTGGCGCCTCCGGGCAACTACACCGTCAAGTTGACGGTCGAAGGTCACAGCTCCACGCAGCCGCTCGTGTTCAAAATGGACCCGCGCGTGCGGGCGCCGCAGGCGGGCCTGGACCAGTTGTATCGCTTGAGCACGCAGATGTATTACGGCGCCAGGGCCGGCCGTACTGCCTATGAGGC
>JBOGKL010000358.1:0-2588 GCA_050745525.1 Terriglobales bacterium
GGTAGCGCGCATCGTCGGGCGACCAGATGGGCCGCGCCCCCGCCGCGGCCAGCGCGTCGTCGGCGGCGCGCCGCAGCAGCGCCTCGGCTTTCTCGGCGCGGGCTTTCAGTTCGGCAATCTCAGCCCATGGCCAAAACCTCATTCCGCCCCCCAGCACGGGCAATCCGGCGCGCAGGCATGATCGCTCGCCGCCGGTTCCATCAGCATCACCACAAACGGCCAATGCTCACGGGAGCGGCCGGCCACGCGCGGCGCATCGAACTCGCCGGCGTCGGTTTCCTGCCCCATTGCCAGCAGCACGGCGATAGCCGCCAGGCGTCGCGCCTCGGTGGCGATGGCCCGCCGCGCCTTACTGGCTGAACTTGAACCAGTTGTGGTTGCCGTCGCTGATGAAGCACGCTTCGGTGTACTGGGTCGTGAGGTCATAGGCGGTTGTGCCGTCAATGCTGTCGCCCGATTGCGGGTCCACCGTCACCGCGCTGGTGCCGGTCTGCACTACGCAGTGCGTCTGCCCGTTCGCGCCGACCGCCGTGGGCAGCGTGGCTGTGCAGCCGGTGCTGCAATCGAAGGTCACCACCTGGTCAATCTGGTTGAGGCTGTAGCTGCCGGTTTCGTTCAGATACCGTAGCTGCCAGTTGCCGCTGAACTGCGTCAGCGAGCCGAAGGTGGCATAGCCATTGAAGGTGGCCTGATTGCGGAACGTGATCGGGTTGGTGAAGTTGCTGGCCGCGCCGCCGGAGCCGCTGGAGATTACCTCGAACGTGGTCGGCGCGCCGCTATTGAGCAGCGGCTTCGAGCTGACCGGGTTGGAATCGAGGATGGTGAAATAGCCATCGTTGCCGGTCGCGTAGATGTCCTGCGCCGTGGTCGAGCTCGCGTCCCAAAACTGGTTGCCGGAGAGGAAGCTGTTGACGGTGTAGTCGAAGTACATCCCCGAGGGATAATTGGCCACCTCGATGAGGTTCCCGGTGATGTAGTTGCGGTCGCACTGGCTCGACCCGGCGTTGCAGTGGAAGCTGATCGCGCCTTCGTTGGGCTGGCTGTCGCCGCTGTCCTCCCAGACCGTGTTGGACTCGATCATCACGCTGTTGGCCGCGGTGCCCGCCCAGACCGCGCGGCGGATCTGGGCGAAAAAGTTGTCGCTGATCACCGTCCCGTAGCCCTGAAACAGGCTGTAGCCATTGGCGGTGGGCGTCAGGCTGGGGTTCGAGCTGCCCAGGAGGATGGCGTCGTTGCAGGCCGTGGTTCCGGGCTTGGTGCCCCAGAAGCTCACGCCGCGGATCTGCAAAACCGTGTTGGTGACCTCGATAAACGGCGCGCAGTCGGTCCCAAAGTCGGTCAGCGATAGCCCGAACATGCCCAGCGTTCCGCGGCCAAGGGAGAGAATCTTGGGCGCGGTGGTGGTGTTGACGGTGGGCAGCGCCGCACCAGCGGCCAGCGCGGCGGACTGGACGTAGTTGGTTCCCAGCAGCACGGGGGACGAGTTTTGGAGGGTTTCCGCGCCCGAGCTCGTCCCGATGTAGACGTTGTAGGCGTAGGGCTCGGCCGGCGAACTCGGCGCGCCCACGGTCAGCTCGCCAGTGGCGCTCAGGGTCGAGCTTGTCTCGGCGGAAGGCGTCGTTTCGCCAGCGGCCCCGGCCGTGTCGTCAACGTAGGTGATCTCGACGTAGTACGTCGCCGCCGCCAGGCTGCCGGTGCCGGTGGTCGGCGTAACGCTGGGCCCGGCTGGTGCCGCATCGGCGCTGCTGCGCAGGTCAAGCTGGCTGCCGCCGTACGGCGCGCCGCCGGCATTTGATCCATCCATCCCCGCGCCCACGCCGATAAACTCCATCGCGTTTTGGGTGGGCGGATTGTTGCCCGTGTTGTCGGGGCGCACCAGCTCGCCGGTGATCAGGTACTTGCTGCCGGTGGGCGGAAAGAAAATGCAGCCGCCGCCCGCGGAATTGGCCGCCGTGATCGCGGCTTGGACCGCGGCGGTGTCGTCCGTGGTGTCGTTGCCCACGGCGCCGTATTGCTTGACGTTGAAGCACCCGCCTTGGGTGGTCGGCGCCCATGCCGTGCCGTTCCAGCCGAGGTTCTGGCCGATCGCAGGCGCGGCGGTGCTGATCGGGTTGCCTTGCAGGTGGGTGGCGTCAATCTCGCCGCTGCCCGCTGGCACAATCGCCGCGCCGGTGCCCACGGTCATGCTGGCGCTGGTGTTTTCGCCGGTGGTGATGGCGCTGAACGCCGACGATCCGCCGCCGGACGCGCACGCTGCCCACGCTTCGGTTGAGCCGGTCGAGGTCAGGCAGTCGCCGTTGCTGCCAAGCGCCAGCCGCGCTGGCGCGCCGGACGTTCCGCCTACGATCAGGTCGCCGGCCGCGGTCATGGGGTTCGCCATGCCGCCCCCGGTTGCCGCGGCCGCAGCCCACGCGCTGCCGTTCCAGGTAAGCACCTGATTTGTGGTCGGCGCAGTGCTGCCCACCGCTTGGCCTTGCAGCTCGGTGGCGTCAATCTGGCCGCTGCCAATGGTCTTGAACACCCCGGCAGCGGTCAGCTGCACGCCATTGCCGTCAGCATCGAGCTGGATGGGGATTTCGGTCGAGCCC
>JBOGKL010000359.1:0-21381 GCA_050745525.1 Terriglobales bacterium
CAGCCTCACCGTCTCGCCCACCAGCGCCACGGTGGCAGCCGGCTCCAGCGGCGCCTTTGCCCTCGAGGTCTCCCCCGCTACCGGCTTCACCGGCGTCGTGGCCCTCACCTGCACCGGCATTGGCTCCTCGCAGAACGCCACTTGCACGCCCTCGCCCACCTCCCTCACCATGAACGGCAGCACGCCCTCGACGGCCACCATGACCGTGACCACCACCGTACGGCCATCGCTCGTTCCCTGGCTCCCCTCGGCGCCCTCGGGACCGTGGCTGTGGCTGGTGCTGGCTGGCCTCGGCCTGGCCTTGCTGGGCGCCTTCTACGGCCTCCGCCAGCAGGGTCGGCGGCGGCGGCTGGGATGGATCGGCACCGCGGTGCTGCTGGGATTGTCGCTGGCTGCGGCCGGATGCGGCGGCAGCACAACCAATCCTGGTACCGCCGCGGGCAATTACACCCTGACCTTCACGGGCACGTCGGGCAGCTCGACGCACAGCCAAACGGTGGTTCTCACCGTAAACTAGGAGTAGCAGTATGTGGAAGTGCACTGTTACTCTCCTGACGTTAGGAGCGCTGTCGCTAGCGGTGCCCTTCGCCTCCGCGCAGCTCAGCCCGGCCGTACAGGCTGTACTCCCCAGCACGACGCAGCAGATTGTCTCGATCAACTACCGCCGCCTGGCCAACATCCCCGTGGCGCAGCAGTTGGAGAGCCGCGTACTCCCGCCCGGCATGCAGGGCCTGAGTTCCATGCTGCAGCGCGGCGGATTGAACCCGGCCACCGACATCAACCGCCTCACCTTCGCCACCTACAAGAACGGTGGCGCGGTCGAGCTGCTCGGAGTGGCCGAAGGTAACTTTGGCGGCCTGCAGTTGGCGAGATTTTTTCACCCCACCAAGCAAAACCCCACCCCGCCCCAAATTGACGGCGTAAGCGTCTACAGCGACAACGGACTGCAATTCTTCATGCCCGATCCAGCCACACTGGTATTCGGCGCACACGATCCAATCACCCTGGCCATCCAGACCGAGCAAGGCGCGCCCTCACTGGGTCAAAACGAGCAGATGACCAACCTGGTGGCCGGTACACAATCGAGCGATGTCTGGAGCGTGCTCGACGCCTCCGGCGCGCAAGCAATGGTGCGTGGCATGATCGGCGCGCAAGCCGACAAACTCGCCGGCAAGCTGATCGCCCAACGCTTCAACGGCGCCCGCTACACCATCAGCTTTCAGGATCAGGTCCAAGTCAACCTGGAAATGATGACCAGCGACGCGCTCAGCGCCGCCGCCTTGGCCACAGCGATCGATGCCGACGTGGCCATGCGCCAGAAGCAGGAGACCAATCCCGCCGCCAAAGCCATCCTGCAGCAAGTCCAAGTGGATTCGGCCGGCAACAACGCCTTCCTGCAAATCAGCGCCCCCGCCTCCTCCCTCGCCGACCTGATGAACAGCGACCTAATGACCGCCGTCCTGCGCTAATAGCGTAGCCGGGGCAAGGGGCCCCCAGCGGAGCGGCCTTGCGACCTTAGAGAGCGGGCCGCGCGGCAGAGCCGCGCTGAGCGCCCGCGATCAGCCGAAACCAGCGGGCCGCAGGACAGAACCGCGCTAGGCGCCCGCGGCCCTCCAGCGCCCTGCCCCGTAGCGCCGCCGGGGCGTAGGGGCCCCCGGCGAAGCGGTCTTGCGGCCTTAGAGAACGGGTCGCGCGGCGAAGCCGCGCTGGGTACCCGTGATTAAAAAAAGGGGCACGAACTTTGCTTGCAGTCCGTGCCCCCTTTTCAGGTTGCGCCACTTCGTCTGCCAATTACGTAGCACGCTGACTGCCAAACCACATCCGCTGCAATGGCAGGACTTACGGGCACGCGCCCGGCCTAGGCGGCAATTTCCTCCCTCCCGGAAGGAATTTCCAACCCGTGGTGGAAGAAATTTCGCATCGCAGCCGCAAGCTCCCCGGCATCCGCCTCTTGCGGCAAGCACACAGGCCTGCGTTCGCCGCGCGGATCGAGAAGCCAGACGCCGTCACCGCACTAGATGACGACGAGTGCTGCCTCCGGGTGCACACCGAGCCACGACAGCGCCTGTGTCCGCTCTCGGCAGTGCATCAGCCCGGCAGCGGCGGCGTTAGCTGCGCTGCGCGTCATTTCGATCAAACGCGGAGTGTGCCCGATCAGACAGACGCATCGGTCCGAGGCGCGGTACGGTCCCCCGGGCCGCGCCGGCAAAGCCGCACGACCGCGGCGCCGCCGCGGCAGCGGCCGCTGCATTCGGGCGAGAGGCACTCTCCATCTCCGCTGGTCGCCCTTATCGCTTTGCAGCTCGACTTGCGCGGTGCCCGTCTTCAGACGCCAGCATCGCAGCCAGGCGCTCGAAAACCGCGCCTCGCGACGGCACTGCCCTTCGATCCTGTCCAGCTCGACACCCACGTCGTGCAGCAGCCGCCGCGGCTCCCGCTCCACCCCAAGGCCGAGCACAGCCGGCGTCCGCACGTGAAGCAGACGCGGCGCCGCGTCTTCCCAGCGCGCGACAAACGAACCCAGGCAAACTTCCAGCGCGAACATACTTCCCTCAGGAGAAGGTGCAGCCCATGCGCCGGAAGCGCTGATAGCGGTCCGCGCGCAAGGCCTCTGG
The DNA here is from genome assembly GCA_050745525.1 of Terriglobales bacterium. Taxonomy (GTDB): domain Bacteria; phylum Acidobacteriota; class Terriglobia; order Terriglobales; family SCQP01; genus SCQP01. Next base: position 2,616 of record JBOGKL010000359.1, read on the forward strand.
CGTTAGAGACGAGAGTTCCCGCAGGTGACGTTCGATCGCGTTTCCCAACGTTTCAGCCGCCGCGGCCGGATCGGCATGCGCCCCTCCGGACGGCTCCGGCACAACCTCATCAATCAGGCCCAGGCGTAAAAGGTCTGCCGCCGTCGGTTTCAGTGCGGCGGCGGCGCGCGCCTTCAGGTTCGCATCCCGCCACGTTATGGAGGCGCATCCCTCGGGTGTGATCACCGAATAGACCGCGTTCTCCATCATCAGCACGCGATTTCCGATGGCGATGGCCAGAGCGCCGCCGCTGCCCCCCTCGCCCGCGATGACGGCGATCACCGGAACCGCCAGCTTTGCCATCTCGCGCAGGTTCAGGGCGATGGCTTCGGCCTGACCGCGTTCCTCGGCATCCACGCCCGGATAGGCCCCGTTGGTATCCACAAAGGTCAGCACCGGCCGGTGAAACTTCTCCGCCAGGCGCATCAAGCGCAAAGCCTTGCGATAACCCTCCGGCTGCGGCATCCCGAAGTTGCGTTGGATCTTTTCCTTGATCTCGCGCCCCTTCTGCTGTCCCACGACGAGCACGTCCTGGCCGCGGAAGCGCGCCGGACCGGCCACCATGGCCGCGTCGTCGCCGAAGCGGCGGTCACCATGCCACTCCTGAAAATCGGTGCACAACAGCGGCAGCCAATCCAAAAAGTTGGGGCGCTGCGGATGCCGCGCCAGCAGCACGCGCTGCCAAGCCTCGCCCTGTTCGTCCGGTATCGAAGGCGCCGCTACGGGCTGCGCTTCCGCCTGTGGTTCGCTCATCCACCCTCCAAGACACGCACGCTGCCGCTGCCGCAAATCTCTTCGAGTCCCCGGCGAAACGCGACATCGCCGCGGACGCCCGTGGCCAGCTCCAGCACTTGCTCAAACTGATCCTGTTCGGAAACCACTTGCACATGTAGTTTCGCCTCGCCTGCGGTTCCGGAACGCAGCACTTCGGCCAGGCGCGGCACCGTCCCCGGCGGCAGGATGTCGAGCAGCAATTTCAGCCGCAAACCCAGAGGCGGAACAATCGGTGCGCTGGCCAGATCGCGCAGGTCCATGACTTGCAGTTTCGCCAGCTTCTCGGCGCCCTCGTCGGCGCCGTCCTCCAGCAGCACTCGCACCCGGGCCAACACCGGCTGGGTCAGGCGCAGTTGTGGCTCCAGGCGCCGGTAGGCTTCGCTGAAGCAGAGCAACTCGCGCCGGCCGCTCACGTCTTCGAGCACGGCCGTGGCCCAGGCCTCGCCTTTTTTATTCCGCCGCACCTGCAACTGGCCCAGCAATCCAGCGACCAAAATCTCTTCCTGGCGCCCATGCACGCGCCCTTCCACTTCCTCCAGCGGCACTACCTGCAATGCAACGCACCGGTCGGCATGGCGGTGCATCGGATGCCCGCTGACGTAATAGCCGAGCACCTCTTTTTCATTGGCCAACTGCGTGTCTTCGTCCCAGGGCGCCACCTGCGGCAGGTGAGGCGTGGCGGCTGCGGCGCCGCTGTCAAAGGTCAGGAACAAACCGTGCTGCGCCGATTGGCGATCCTTCTCCGCCCGTTGCGCGCGCTCGAGTGCTCGTTCCGCCTCGGCCACCAATGCCGCGCGCGACCCGAAGGCGTCGAACGCGCCCGCCTTGATCAGGCTCTCGAGTACGCGGCGATTCAGGGCCCGATTCCCTGCCCGCTCGCACAGATCGTCGAGATGCGCAAACGGCCGCTCGGCCCGCGCCCCGAGCATCGCCTGCACCGAGCTTTCGCCGACGTTTTTAATGGCGTTCAGGCCGAACCGTATGCCCTGCCCCTGTGGTGTGAAACCGGCTCCGCTGACGTTGATGTCCGGCGCCAGGACGGCAATCCACATGGCATGGCATTCCTTGATGTACTTCACCAAGCTCTCGGTGTTGCCGATATTGGCGTTGAGCAGCGCCGCCATGAACTCCACCGGGTAATGGGTTTTCAAGTAGGCGGTCTGGTAGGCGATCCAGCCGTAGGCCGCCGAGTGGCTCTTGTTGAACCCATAGCCGGCAAACTGCGCCATCAGGTCAAAGACCGCCTCGACCTTGGCCGCCGCAAAGCCGCGCGCGACCGCGCCGCGCACGAAGTTGGTGCGTTGCTGATCCATTTCCTGCTGGTTCTTCTTGCCCATCGCCTTGCGCAAAATATCCGCTTGCCCCAGGGTATAACCTGCCAGAATGTTGGCGGCCTGCATTACCTGCTCCTGGTAGATGAATACCCCGAAAGTTTCTTCCAGTATGGGCCGCAGCTCCTCGAAGGCGTAGGTGATCGGTTTGCGGCCGTGCTTGCGCTCGATGAAATCGTCAATCATCCCACCCTGAATCGGCCCCGGGCGGTAGAGGCCGTTGAGGACGGTGAGATCGCTGATCTGAGTGGGGCGGTAGCGGCGCAAAATATCGCGCATGCCTGAAGATTCAAATTGGAAAATGCCAAACGCCTGGCCCTTCGACAACAGCTCAAAGGTGGCCGCATCGTCTTCGGGCAAATGGTCCAGGTCAAGCTTGGTGCCGTGGTGATGCTCGATAAGTTTGCTCGCCTCGTCCAGAATCGTCAGCGTCGTCAAGCCCAGGAAGTCCATCTTCAGCAGGCCGAGCTTCTCGAGGCCGTTCATGTCGAACTGGGTCACAATTTCTTCCCGGTTCGTCCTATACAGCGGGACCAGTTCGGTGAGCGGACGCGGGGCGATGACCACCCCGGCGGCGTGCATGCCCGCATGCCGGCACAAACCCTCCACCTTCTGCGCGACCTGCATCAACTCGGCCACTTTCGGGTCGCTCGCAACGAGCTCGGATAAAGGCGCAGATTCTTTGAGCGCCTCCGCCAGCGTGATGTTCAACTGGTTGGGCACGAGCTTGGCGATCCGGTCGACTTCCCCGTAGGGCAAATCCATCGCCCGGCCCACGTCTTTGATGGCGGCCTTGGCCGCCATGGTGCCGAAGGTGATGATTTGTGAGACGTTCTCGCGCCCGTACTTGGCGGTGACGTAATCAATGACCTCGCCGCGCCGGTTCATGCAAAAATCCACGTCTATGTCGGGCATGGAAATGCGTTCCGCGTTCAGGAAGCGCTCGAAGAGCAGTTCGTTTTCGAGAGGATCGAGCCCGGTGATGCCGAGCGCATAGGAGACCAGGCTGCCGGCGGCCGAGCCGCGGCCGGGACCGACCGGGATACCGCGCTCGCGGGCGAAGCGGATGAAATCCCAGACGATGAGGAAGTAGCCGCTATAGTGCATGCCGCGGATCACGGCAATTTCCCGCTCCAGCCGCTCGCGGTAGGCCGAGGCCGGATAGCGCGCCTTGCCCAGGCGCCGCCGCGTCTCGATCCAGTCTTCCCGTGCGGCCATGCCCGCGCGCGTCACCTGCTCGAAGTAGTCGTCCAGGCTCACGCCCGCGGGGACGGCAAAGTCGGGAAAGGAGTTCTCGACCTTGTGCAATTGCACATCGCAGCGCTCGGCGATGTCCCGCGTCCGGTGCACCGCTTCTTCCAGGCCGGAGAAGACTTTCAGCATCTCCTCGCCCGATTTCAAATAGAACTGGTCGCTGCCGAAGCGCATGCGCGCCGTGTCGTGGACGCGCTTGCCGGTCTGGATGCACAGCAGCACGTCGTGCATGCGGGCGTCGTCGTGGTTCAGGTAATGGCAGTCGTTGGTGGCCACCAAAGGCAGCTCCAAGCCGCGGCTGAGGGCCACGAGGTCCTGTTGGATGCGATGTTCCTGCTCAAGACCCTGATCCTGAATCTCAAGGAAAAAACTCCCGCGCCCGAACAGATCTGCGTACTCGCCCGCCGCGCGCCGCGCCGCGGCGGAGTTGCCGGCCCCCAGCGCTTCCTGCACCTCGCCCTTGAGGCATGCGGAGAGCCCGATGAGGCCCTGGCTGTGGGCGGCTAGGAACGCCTTGCTGATGCGGGGCTTGTAATAGAACCCGTGCAGGCTGGCCTCGGAGACGATTTTGACCAGGTTGCGATAGCCGGTCTCGCTTTCGCACAGGACGATCAAGTGGTTGTAGCTGTCACCTTCCGGAGGGGAGCGGTGATCGGCATGCTGGCAGATGTAGAGCTCACAGCCCAGAATCGGGCGGATGCCGGCGGCCCGCGCGGCGGCATGAAAGTTCCAGGCGCCGAACAAATTGCCGTGATCGGTCAGCGCCACCGACGTCATCCCCAGCTCGCGCGCCCTGCCGACCAGCTTGGTCACATCGCAGGCCCCGTCGAGGAGCGAATAGTCCGAATGCACGTGGAGATGAACGAACGGGTCCATGATGAAAAGGCGGAAAGCAGCCTCTTGCATTATAGAACCGCGAAGGAGCGGAAGCCCCGCGCGGCGGCCGCGCTACTTTCTTTTGCGGGTCGGTTTCGCCTTGCTCGCCGGCGTGGAGCGGGTCGGTGCCGGACGCGCGGCCGGACGAGGGGCCGGCGGGGATGCGCGTTTGGCAGTCGCAATGCGGAACTTGGCGGCCGCTTCTTTTGCTTCCTTGGCAACTGCTTCCTTGGCAGCGGTGGCGGCGGTGCGGCGGACGGCCGTCGGAGCGGTCTGCGCCAGCGCGGCCCCGCGCACACCGGCACTCAGCTCGGTTTCGCTCAGATCCTGGCCTGCGAGCAGGCGCTCAAACCAAGGCCGCAAAATCTCCTCGGCCCGCTGCGAGTGCGGCGCCAGCCTGAGGCCGCGCAACACCCCGAGCGGAAGCTTCCGCCGCTGCTCGGCGGCCTGGCTGTAGTACTCGCGCAGCTTCCTTCCCCCCTTGGCCTGTCGCGGGCTTACGGTGGCGTAGAGGACCACTTCGCTCGCATATTTTTGCACCACGTCGTAGGCGGACCGCAGCCAACGGCTGCCGCTCGGGAGCGCCAGCAATTGCGCTTCGAGTGCGGCGGCCTGCTGCGGCAGCTTCTTCCAGCCGGCGGCGAGATGGCGGCTGGGCAGCCACAGCGCGATGCGGTTCTGGTCGGCGGGCGATAAGCCCCCGAGCAGCATGGGCATGGCCGCCTGCCCCACATCCATCGTCAGACCCAACTGCTCCCAGGCTTCGACGGCTTCACTCAGTCGCGCCAACCCGGCCAGGTTCATCCGGCTGCTGCGCACCCCGGCGCCAAACGCCGCCCCTAGCCATCGCTCTTTTTCCAGCGCGGTCACCACCGCCGCCGGGTCCGGCTCATAGGCGATGGCTTCCCACTCCTGGCCTTTGGCGGCCGGGCTGGCGTCGGCCAGGTAATTCTCATCCCGCGCCGTGTCCATTCGCGCCTGGGTCCGCTCTTCGACGGCGAATCCCAAACGGGTGCGCAGGCGCACGGCACGCAGAGCGGCCATGGGATCGTCCACGAACACATAGGCGTGATTCATGCGGATGAGACGAGCCTCGATGTCGGCCACGCCGTTGGCTGGATCGAGCGGCAAACCGCGCGAGCCAGGGTTGAGCGACAGCCCCACGGAGTTCAAGGTAAGCGAGCGGCGGCGCAGGTCCTCGTGGATGGAAACGCCCGTGTGCCCGTGCGCGTCCTGCGCCGCCTCGATCCGCGCGCGGCATCTCCGCAGATGGAAGGAGACGGTGGAGGTTTCGGCGCGCGCGCTCACCTGTTCGGCTCCCCGTGCCGCCAGTTCCTTTTGCAGCGGTACCGGATCGCCTTCGCAGGTGAATTGCAGCAGGCGCAGCGTCTGCGCGGTGAGCAGATCGCGCATGCTGCTGCCGCTGAAGTAAAGATTGAGAGTGTGCGCACGACAGACCTCTTGCAGAACCTGCAGTACCAACTGCTGGTCCTGACTCAATCGCGTGGTCAACAAAAAGGTGTAATCAGCCATGAGCGTGAACCTAGGCGCGCGGATGATGTCGGCGGTAGATCTCCTGCAGCCGCTCGGTCGCCACGTGGGTGTAGATTTGCGTGGTCTGGATGTCGGCGTGCCCCAATAGGGTCTGCAGGCTGCGCAGGTCGGCCCCTCCTTCCAGCATTTGGGTGGCAAAGCTGTGCCGCAACAGGTGGGGATAGAGCCGGCATCCGGCCAGGACGCCGTAGCGGTGCAGGCGGCGCCAGAGTGCCTGCCGCGTGAGCGGCCGCCCCTTCGTCCCCGGCAGCAGCCAGGCGGGGCTCCCCGATTTCCTGCCCGCCAAGTACTCTCGCAGCGCGGCGACGGCGCGGCGGTTCAGCGGCACCAGCCGCTGCTTGTTCCCCTTGCCTAGGCAGCGCAGCGTGCCCTGCTCGAGATCCACATCGTAGATCCGGAGACCGACCAGTTCGCTGGCGCGCAGGCCGCAGCCGTAGAGCAGATGCACGCAAGCCAGATCGCGCCGGCGCAGCCGCTCGGCGCGGGGGGTGGGCGCGGGCTGAGAGGCGACCGCGGCGAGCAGGGCCTCCACCTGGTCGAGGTTCAGCACGTCGGGGATCGGCCGCCCCCAACGCGGTGAGCGGATGTTTTCGGTGGGGTCGCGCCTCAGGTCTCCCTCCCGCACCAGGTAACCAAACAGGTTCCGTATGGCCGCGGCTTGGCGTGCCGCGCTGCGGGCGCTCAAGCCGGCGCGATGGAGGTCGAGCAGATGCGTCTGGATGTCGGCATGGGCGCAGTCCTGGGGCAGGGTGCCGGAGTCGCTGCACCACGCGGCAAATCGGCGCAGATCCCGTCCGTAGGCTTGTAAACTATTGGAAGACAAGCCTTTCTCCAAGCTGGCCCAGTTCAAAAAGCCGGCGATGGCGGTTTGCCAGCGCCCGGCGATGCGGTGTTCCAGGTAGCCTCCAACTTGCTGAACCGGAATGACTTAAACATCTACTCACCCGGATTTAGAAGGAATCATACTAGAGTTGGCATAGCGACGCCAGTACGTTTCCGCAGACCCGTGACTTCCTCGACCCGCAAACGCGTGATCCTGCGCCTGACGGCGCGCCGCGGCGATCGCACCTTCCAGGCCGGCTTCGCCGAGCCGGCGGCGTTGCGCCAGCCCCACCGCCTGGAACTGCTGCTGCCCGAGGGGGAGACGCTCACCCTGGCGCCGGGCGAGTGGTCGGCGGCCTACTTCGTCGCCGACTTCTCGGCGGATACGCTGAACCATTTCCCCGACCCTACGAGCGACCCTGGGGCGAGGATGCACCGGGGGCCGGCGGCCGGGGTCCGGCTGCGCTGCCGGCTGCTCGATCATCAGAACATTGACGGGATGCTGGCCAGCGACTTGTTGCACCTGGAGGAGGGCATCGAGCTGACGCCGCCCCATGGGGGAAGCCTGTGGACGAGGGTATACGTCCCGCGGCGCGCACTGGACCAACTGAGCGTGGTGGAGGTGGTGCGGCCGCCGCGCCGCCGCCGTCCGGCCGCGGCCGACCAGTTCAGCCTGTTCAGCGCCGAGGCGGCGCGCGAGCAACTGCCCGGGGGCGCAGCCTGATGCGCGTGGACGCGCTCGCCGCAGCGCTCGCCTGTGAATGGGAAGGCGACGGCAGCCGCGACATCCGCGGCATTGCCAGCCTATTGATGGCGGGCGAAGACGACCTCAGCTTTCTCACCGACCGCCGTCTGCAGGCGCAAGCGGCCGAGTCGAAGGCGGCGGCGCTGATCGTGGGCGGCGATTTCCCGGCGCTCGGGACCTCGCTCGGGAGTGGCGGCGTGCGCGCCGTGGCGTTGCTGCGGGCCTCGCGTCCCATGCTGGCGGTGGGGCGCGCGATAGCCCTGTTGCGGCCGCCGTGGCAGCCGGAGCCGGGCGTACACCCGAGCGCCAGCATTGATGCCTCGGCGCGTCTCGGCGCCCGCTGCCACGTGGGCGCCTTCGCCGTCATCGGCGCCGGATGCCGCATCGGCGACGATGCGGTGATTCATCCGCATGCGGTGTTCTATCCCGGCGTGATTGCCGGCGCGCGACTGCTCGCCCACGCCCACGCCGTGGTTCGGGAGGGAACGACGCTGGGCGACGACGTCATCCTGCAGCCGGGGGTGGTGATCGGCGGCGACGGATTTGGCTTCACCGTGGGCGACGATCGCCGCCAGGTCAAGATCCCACAGGTCGGCGCGGTGAGCATCGGCAGCCGGGTCGAGATTCAAGCCAACAGTTGCGTGGACCGGGCCAGCCTCGAGGTCACACGCATCGGCGACGGGGCGAAGGTGGATAACCTCACCCAGATCGGCCACAACTGCGACATCGGCGAGGACGTGCTGCTGTGCGCGCAGGTGGGCCTGGCGGGCAGCACACGCATTGAAGCCGGCGCCATCCTGGCGGGGCAGGTGGGGGTGGCCGGACACTGCACGATCGGCGAGGGAGCAATCATCACGGCGCAGAGCGGAACGCATGGGGACCTGGCACCGGGCGGGATGTACAGCGGCTCACCCGCCTTCGACCACGCGCAGTGGCTGCGCGCGACGGCAGGCTTCGCGCGCCTCGGGGAGATGCAGCGCGAACTGCGTGCGCTGCGCCAGGCGATCGCGCAATTGGAAAAAACTCTGAAGCCGTAGCCACCCGTTGCCGCCCCGGGGGCGGCAGTCGTGCTCTAATAGGGCGAGCCGATGCGGGTGTTGATCTACAGCGACGTACACGCTAACGCCGAGGCGTTGGCGGCCGTGGCGCAGGCAGCCGAGGGCCGCTACGATACCAGCGTCTGCCTGGGCGATATCGTCGGCTACGGCGCCAGCCCCAACGACACCTCCGGGTGGGTGCGGGAGCACACCGGGGTCGTGATTCGCGGCAACCACGACCGCGCCTGCACCTCGCTCGACGGCATCGGAGCGTTCAATGCGGTCGCCGCCCAAGCGGCGCTGTGGACCTATCATCATCTCGAGCCGGAGATGACCGGGTGGTTGCAGGAGCTGCCCGCCGGACCGTTGGCGTGGGAAGGATGCACGCTGGTGCATGGCTCGCCGCTCGATGAGGACGAATACCTGCTGCACCCGGTGCAGGCCGCCGCGAGCTTTGCCGCCTCCGACGCCCGCCTGCACTGGTACGGACACTCGCACATTCAAGGCGGCTTTCTGCTGGCGCAGGAGCAGGTGGCGGCGCTGGGCTCGGCCGCCGAGGATCACCCGCCGGCCACGGCGGGGGCGCACCGGCGGGAGCTGCACCTCGAGCCGGACACGCGCTATCTGCTCAATCCCGGCTCGGTGGGCCAACCGCGGGATGGGGACTGGCGCGCGGCGTTTGCTCTTTACGACTCCGGCCGCGGCGTGGTCGAATTCCACCGCGTACCCTACGATCTGAAGCGGGCGCAAACGCGGATTCTTGAGGCCGGACTTCCCTTCCCGCTGGCGCAGCGGCTGGCGCTGGGCAAGTAAACCGGAAGTTAGAGCAGTTCCAGCGCAGGTGTATACCGCCCGGTCGGTGTACGTGCGGCTCTTCCCGATTTCAAAGCCGCAAGCTACAGCGATGCTGGAATTGCTCTAATGTCCGGCGAGGACGAGGGCGGCGATGACGGCCGTCTCACAGCGCAGGATGCGGGGGCCGAGCGAGACCGGGACGTAGCCGGCGGCGGTGGCGGCGGAGGATTCTTCCTCCTCCCAGCCGCCCTCCGGACCGGCCAGCAGGCGGCAGGGCAGCGAGGGTGGGAGCGCGACGCCGCCGGGGGATTCCTGCAAGAGCCAGCGGGCGCCCGCGGCGGGCAGGGCGAGAAAGGCCTGGAGCGTGAGCGGCGCGGCGATGTCAGGAACCGTGGCGCGGCGCGATTGCTCCGCCGCCTGGAGAGCGATCTGCTGCCAGCGGGCGCGGCGCTTGGCGGCGCCCGCGGGCGCTCCCAAAGCCCAGCGCGGGTCGGTGCGGCGGGTCAGGAGCGGCCAGAGGCGAGTGAGGCCGAGCTCGGTGGCCTTCTCGAGCATCCACTCCCAGTGGGAGGTATTAAACAGGGCCGCGCCGACTTCCAGATCCGGCACAGGCGCGGCCGTGGCCAGCTCGCGTTCCAGCGCAAAGGTCACGGCGTGAGGTTGCACCTGCTCGATGCGGCCGAGATACACCGCGCCCTGCCAGGCAATCTCATGCTCCTCGCCCGGGCGCGCGCGCAGCACGCGCGCCAGATGCGCGGCGCCGGGGCCGGTGATGCTCGCCTTTCCGCCCTCGGCGGCGGAGGCGAAGAAGCGGCGCCGGGCCATCTAACGCGGTTCCAAACTCGGCGTAACCCGCTTCGAGCAGGCGCGAGCGGCTTTTCCGGATGTCAAAGCCGCACTCGTTGTGGTCCGCCTTGTCATAGCAGGTCTGGAACCGCTCTAACCGAACAGGTCCTTCACCTTCTCGAACAGGCCGCTGTCGTGCGGGATGTTGCGGTTGGGCATGAGGCGGTCCAACTCCTGCAGGACCAGCTTCTGCTCGCGCGTGAGCTTCTTGGGGACCTCGATCTGGGCGAAGACGTGCAGGTCGCCGCGCCCGCGTCCGTTTACGCGCGGTGCGCCCTTGCCCTTGAGCACGGGCAGCTCGGAGCCACTGGCGGTGCCGGCAGGCACGGTGAGGAACTCATCGCCCCAGGGGGTGGCGATCTTGACGTCGCAGCCGAGCGCGGCCTGGGGGAAGGAGACGGGGATGGAGCAGTAGAGCTCGGTGCCCTTGCGCTGAAAGAAGGGATGGGCGCTCACGTGGACGAGCACGTAGAGATCGCCCGGCGTGCCGCCACCGACGCCGGCCTCGCCCTCGCCCGTGAGGCGCAACTGCATGCCCTCTTCAATGCCGGCGGGCACGGCCACCGTGCGCTGGATCTCCAACGGCACGCGTCCGCGGCCGTGACAGGCGGGACAGGGATCACGGATGACGACGCCGGTGCCAGAGCAGGTGCCGCAAGTGCGCGCCACGCTGAAGAAGCCCTGCTGAAAGCGGACCTGGCCGGTGCCGCGGCAGTCGGGGCAGGTGGGTGGCGCCGTGCCGCCGCGCGTGCGCTTGCCCTGGCAGGCTTCGCAGTTGCCCAGGCGCTGGAACTTGATCTGCTTTTCGGCGCCGCGCAGGGCCTCGTCAAACGACAACTCGAGATCGAAGCGCAGGTCCTGGCCGCGCTGGCTGCCGCGGCGGGTGCGGCCGCGGGCGCCGCCGAAGAGCTCGCCGAAGCCGAAGAAATCGCCGAAGATGTCGGCGAAGTCGGTGAAAGCGTTGGGATCGAAGCCGCCGCCGTTGCCGCCCACGCCGGCGTGGCCGAGGTGGTCGTAGCGGGCGCGCTTGTCCGCATCGGCGAGCACGCTGTAGGCCTCCGACGCCTCCTTGAAGGCCTCCTCGGCGCGGGCGTCGCCCTGGTTGCGGTCGGGATGATAGCGCATGGCCAGGCGGCGGTAGGCGCTTTTGATTTCGGCCTCTCCGGCGTCCCGCGCCACGCCCAGGACTTCGTAGTAATCGCGTTTGTCTGCCATCGAGGTCACGGTTTGCGGCGGGCCACCTTCACCATGGCGGGCCGCACCAGGTGCTCGTGGAGCTTGTAGCCGCGCTGCAGTTCCTCGACCACGGAACCCTCGGGCGCCTCGTCGCTCTCGACCAGCTCCAGCGCCTCATGCCAATGGGGATCAAAGGCCTGGCCGCGGGCGGCGACGGGTTCGAGGCCGGCCTTGCGCACGGCATCGAGCAACTGGCGGTGCAGCAGGTCCATGGCCTTGCGCAACTCCTCGATCGAACTGGCGGCGGCGTGGGCGGCGGCGCGGTCGAAGGAATCGAGCACAGCGAGGAAGGGGCGCACGGCCTCGACCGTCGCGTGCTGGCGCGCCTCCTGCATGTCGCGGCCGAAGCGCTTGCGGGCGTTATCGGCCTCGGCCAGGGCGCGCAGCAGGCGGTCCTGCAGCGTGTCGCGCTCCTCGCGCAGCTTGCGGGCTTCCTGCGCCAACTCCGACTCCGGCTCCGAGGCGGCGAGCTCGTGGTCGGGATCGAGCGCCGGATTGAACTCCTGATCCTCGCTGCTCATGTCATCGCTCATGTCGTCGCTCATGTCGTCCGTTCCCCCAGCACGCGCCGGCACACGGCCTGCGCCAGCGCCACCGCGCCCAGCGCGCGTTGGTACTCCATGCGCGTGGGACCGAGAATGCCGATGGCGCCGCCGCCGCAACTGGCGGTGATGAGCGAGCACTCGGGCATCACGTCGAGCCCGACGCGCACGCGCACCCACTCGTCGGGCGCAAGGCCGTCGCCTAGCCCCCACTCAACGACATTATTCGAGCCGTGACCGGCTTGCACGCCTGCTGCATTCTCGCGGTCGGCTGTGTCTTCGTCGAGGCCGGCGACCAGGTGCAGCCAGCGCTCTTTCTCCTGCAGTTGGGCCAGCAGGTTGCCCAGACGGTCCGCGTTCAAGTTCTCGGCCAAATGCGGCGCCCCATGCACGAAGACGGCGCCGTCGTCCTGCATTTCGAGCACGCCGCAGTGGGAGAGCACGAGCACGCGCTTGAGCAGCGCATCGTAGGCGGCGCGCTCCTCCTCGACGCGGCGCACGAGCTCGCGCCGGATGCGGGCGAGCGTCATGCCATTGAAGTTCTGCAGCAGGTAGCGCGAGGCCGTATCCAGCTCCGCCTGCGTGTACACCTCGGGAATCCGACCCACGCGCTCGCGCACCTGTCCGTCGTTGGTTACGAGAATCGCCAGGACGCGGTGCTCGGTCAACCGGAAAAAGCGCAACTGCTTGAGCCCGGTGTCGCGCGCGGGGAGCAGGGCGACCATGCCCACCTGGCGGCTAATTTCGGCCAGGAACTCGCTCGTGCGCAGCCAGACGGAGGTCTCATCACTCGCCGAACGCAGGGCGTGCTCGAAGCGCTGGCCTTGTTCCTCATCGCGCAACGGTTCGGGGGCGTCGAGGCGGCGCAGCCACCAGCGGATGGCGGCGGAGGTGGGCACGCGTCCGGCCGAGACGTGCGGCTGCGTGAGCAAGCCCTGGTGCTCGAGTTCGACCAGCACGTGGCGGATGGTGGCGGAGCTGACGTCGGGCAGCCGGGTTTCGACTAAGACACGCGAACCGACGGGGTTTCCTGTGGCCAAGTAGGTCACTACCACGCCTTCCAGTACCGCACTCTCGCGTCCCTTGGGTGGAGTGTTCGTCACAGAACTTAATTATAAAACGTCGGTCAGCCCTATAGAAGCGCGTCCAAGGGTTGATAGGGACGGCTCTGCGCGTTGGCGACCGCCTCGTGGGTCAGGGCGCCGGCGTGGGTATTGACGCCGCACTTGAGACCGGCATCCTGGCGCGCGGCAGCTACGAATCCCAAGTCCGCCAGCTTTCGTACGTAGGGAAAGGTGGCATTGGTGAGCGCCAGGGTGGAGGTACGGGGAACGGCGGCGGGCATGTTGCTGACGCAGTAGTGGACCACGTCGTGATCAATGTAGGAGGGGTGGGTGTGGGTGGTGGGGCGGGCGGTCTCGATGCAGCCGCCCTGGTCAATGGAGACATCCACGATCACCGCGCCGCGCTTCATGCGCGTCACCATGGCGGTGCTGACCACCTTGGGGGCACTGGCGCCGGGAATCAGGACGCCTCCGATGACCAAGTCGGCTTCGGCCACCGCATCGGCGATGGTGGACGCATTGGCGGCGAGGGTTTGGACGCGTCCGTGGAGCAGGTCGTCGAGCTTGCGCAGGCGCACGGCACTACGATCGGCCACGGTGACGACCGCGCCGCAGCCGGAGGCCATGCGCGCGGCATTGCTGCCCACGATGCCGGCGCCGAGAATCAGCACGCGCGCCGCCGGAACGCCAGGGACGCCGCCGAGCAGCATGCCGCGTCCGCCATAGCGGCGCTCGAGGTACTGGGCGCCGACCTGGACGGCGAGGCGTCCGGCCACTTCGCTCATGGGCTCAAGCAGGGGCAGGCGGCCGTCGGGGCTGGCGACGGTCTCGTAGCCGATGGCGGTCACCTGCGACTCGAGCAAATGTTCGGTGAGATGTGGGAGCGGGGCCAGATGAAGGTAGGTTAGGAGGAGGAGGCCGGGACGGAAGAACTTGTACTCCGGATCAATCGGCCCTGTCACCTTGCAAACCATCTCCGCCCGCGACCAGAGTTCCCTGGCGCTGGTGACCATTTCGGCTCCGGCGCGGCGGTACTCGTCATCGTCGAAGAAGGAGGCCTGCCCGGCGCCGGGTTCGACCAGCACCCGGTGCCCGAGGCTCGAGAGCTCGCCCACCCCGGCGGGGACGAGACCCACGCGGGTCTCATGGTCGTTCAGCTCACGCGGTACGCCGATGATCATAACTACTCGCCCGTATCAATCTGTGCGCGCTGCAGGCGCCCGCTGTAGTCCACATACATGGTTTTCCATTCGCTGTAGACCTCGAGCGTGGCGAGGCCACTTTCGCGGTGGCCGTTGCCCGTGGCGCGCACGCCGCCGAAGGGGAGATGCACCTCGGCGCCGATGGTGGGCGCGTTGATGTAGACGATGCCGGTATCGAGATCGCGCAGGGCGGCGAAGGCGGCATTGACGTTGGCGGTGTAGAGGGAAGAGGAAAGCCCGTAGCCGACGCCGTTGGCGATGGCGATGCCGTCGTCGAGATCGCGGCACGGAATCAGCGCCACGACGGGGCCGAAGATCTCCTCCTGAGCGATGCGCATGGAGGGCGAGACGCCGGCGAAGATCGTGGGCTCGAGGAAGTATCCATGAGCGCAGGCGCCCTTGGTCACGCGCCCGCCACCCAGGGCCAGCGTCGCGCCCTCCTGCTTGCCGATGGCGATGTAGTTCTCGATGCGCTGCAACTGCTTCTCGTTGACGACCGGGCCCACCTGGCTTGCGGCATCAAGGCCGGGGCCGAGGCGCAGGGTCTGGGCGCGCCGCTTCAACATCTCAAGAAACTTGTCGTACACGCCGCGCTGAATCACGATGCGGCTGGTGGCGGTGCAGCGCTGACCGCTGGTGCCGAAGGCGCCCCAGAGGCAGCCTTCGAGCGCCAGCTCGAGATCGGCATCCTCAAGAATGATGGTGGCGTTTTTGCCCCCCATCTCGAGGTTGCAGTGCTTGAGACCGGCGGCGGCGATCTGCCCGACCTGCTTGCCCACGGCGGTTGAGCCGGTGAAGGAGACGATGCGGGGCCGTTCGTCGCTGACCAGCGCCGCGCCGGCTTCCCCTCCCCGCCCGAAGACGACGTTAACGACGCCCGGGGGCAGCCCGGCGTCGCTGAGCGTCTGGACCAGGTTCATGGCTGAAAGCGGGGTGTCCTCGGCGGGCTTGAGCACGGCCGTGTTGCCGCACAGAAGGCAGGGCGCGAGCTTCCAACTGGGGATGGCCATGGGGAAGTTCCAGGGCGTGATCAGCGCCGCCACGCCCAGGGGGACGCGCGCGGTCATGCACATCTTGTTGGCCAGCTCGGACGGGGTGGTCTGGCCGTAGAGACGGCGACCCTCGCCAGCCATGAAGTAGAGCATGTCAATGGCTTCCTGGACGTCGCCGCGGGTCTCTTCGAGCACCTTGCCCATCTCGCGCGTCATGGTGGCCGCGTAGGCCTCCTTGCGCTCGACGAGCAACTGCGCGGCGCGGAACAGGATCTCGGCGCGGCGGGGCGCCGGCGTGGCCCGCCAGGCGGGGTAGGCGGCCTGCGCCGCGGCGAGAGCGGCATCGGCATCGGCGGCGTTGGAGGCGGGGACGCGGGCGACGAGCTCGCGCGTATCGGCGGGGTTGTGGCGCTCGATCCACTGCTGCGATTTCGGCTCGGCCCAGCGGCCCCCGATCCAGTTGTTGTGCACGACGGCTTCAGGCATTGCGGATCTCAGTGTAAGAGAGAATGGCATTTTTGGGCGCGGGTGCCCAGCGCGGCTCTGCCGCGCGACCCGCTTGTGCTCGCGCCGACTTGGGGGCCCCGGCCCCAAGCCAGCGCTGTGCTCGCGTCCGCACGGGGCATCTGTAGTCAGTAGGGGCGGCATCGTAGCCCGGCATGCCCCTCTCGCTTGCAGAGCTTGCTTCGCGGCAGAACCGTCTCGACCCGCTGGCCCGGGAGTTGGATAAGGGCCTGACGGCGGCGCACGACCGGCTCGGCCCGCGCGGCGATACGATCGCCTCCTGGCTGCATGGTGACCCGCTCGGCCATCCGCTGCACGTGATGCTGACGGATGTGCCCCTGGGCGCTTGGACGACCGCAGCCGTGTTCGACCGTCTGGCCGGCAAGCAGGCGCGACAGCCGTGGGCGGCGGCGGCGAGAGGGGCGATCGCGGTGGGCATTGTCGGGGCGCTGGGGGCAGCCGTAGCCGGGCTGGCCGACTGGCACCGCCTGGGTTTGGCCGAAACCCGGCGCATCGGGCTGGTGCACGCCACGGGGAACGTGCTGGGGTTGGCGGCCTTCACTGTTTCGTTCTTCCGGCGGCGGCGCGCCGGAGCCGGGCGGCGATCCGCACTCGTCGGCTACGCGCTGGCAATCGCTTCGGCGCAACTGGGCGGCAGCCTGGTGTATGAGCACGGCGCCGGGCGGCGCGGTCGCGCTGCCGCCGAGGCGCACGAGCCGGCGGCGTGAGCGTGGCATTGATTGATCGCACTTCAAGGCCGCCAGGCCGCTGCGCCGGGGGCCACTTCGCCCCGGCTCCGCTACGGTGAAACCGGCCCATAGTGTCTCAGCAGCTTTTGCTAAGTCCTTTGCTTCTACACACATCGCTGGGCGTTCACTGATACCACCTGGCAGCGGTTTCTGACCACGGCCAATTACCGATGCTGCGGTACTCTCGCCGCGGTCGCGGCCGCGCAAACCGCCCCAAAGTGTCTCAACGGCCATTGTTAAGTCCTTCTTTTTCATTTGAGTCGACATTCGGTGGCCGATACCACCGCGGGCGCAAACCGCGCCGCGCGCGGTGGTGCCCCGCAAGCAGGCTGGGCGGCGTGTTTCCGCGTCAGGCATTGCGCGAAGAGCCAGAGATTGACGACACTTTGCCATTTAACCGCCGGAGATAGAGACCCTGCGGGGTGATTAGACGCGAAACTCGCCTTTCGGGTTGTTGACCCGCGGGAAATATTCCCTACTCAGTGGGCGACGTCAGGCTTGTGGTTGGTACAGGAATTGTTGGAAGCCGGCGAACATGGTTACGACCTCACCACGCGCCAGCCGGGACTCAGGTGGACGAGTCGGGCACGCCCGGCGGCCGTTTTTGCGGACCCGTGGTTCGGGTCGGAGGTTCAAATCCTCTCGCCCCGACCAAGAATTCAAAGGGGTTGCGGGCTCCGCCTGCCCTACCCTAAAATCTTGCTGTAGATGATTTTGAGCCTGGCGCGAGCCCCCAGGGTCAACAGGAAGCGACTTCGGCAACTACCAGGCGGGGAGTTTCGCCTTCCGCAGTACGAGAAAAGCTGCTGGATTCGCTGTCAGATCGCCAGATCACCGCGCGCCTGCCGCCAAGTAGCGACGATGCCCAAAGCCTCAGCGCCGCGAATTGGGTCAAGCGGGAAGAGACGGGGCACGACCTGCTCCAAGACGCGAATACCGCTGGCGCCATTTGGATGATGCGCCAGCTGCTCAAGCAACGCCACAATCGCGCTCTCACGCGTTGCAGGAAGGGCGGCATCTTTATACAAAAACATGACGAACGCCCCCGCGAGTTGGAGCAATTGTCTGATGTCGATGGTAGGATTGGCGATCTGCATCAAGACCGCCGCGAGTTGCGCCTTACCTGGGTTCCAGCCGGTCGCTCTTCCCGCATGTACTATCAGGGCCGGATGCATGCTTGTAAACGTGTACCCGCTGGCGAGCAGCGTCAATTCGCCCGAGAGGCACGTGTCGTGATCAAGCGTGCCGGCGGCCAATTCGGCCTGAAGCATCAGCTGGGTCCATATCCTTTTAACGCCGTGTTCTGCGATTGCCAGCGCTGCCACCACAAAGTCGTCCGTCCAAAGGATTGCCCCGACCTTAGCTGCCATAGCAATTGCCGCGGCGGTCGGCAAACCGAGTGTTCGTTTCATTTTGTCGCGCTGCTCGGAACTGAACGCGGCCAACGCCGTGCCTTCGACAACTCGGCAACGCCTGCGAATCGCAGCGACGAACGCACGCAAATCGTCCTGTCTCGTCTCCTGGTCTCCTTCCGCCTCCTCCGCCAAAACATAAGACCCATCACGTCTCTCCAAATGGCCAGCAACCCTACCGCGGGACTCCTCGTGGAGTGGTTCTTCAACCTCCTCAATTGCGGAGTCCACAACCAGAATCTCTTTGGACCGTAATCGGTCCAGAGCCTGCACTCCAATAATTCGAATGGTAGCCAAAGCACTGACGTCAGCGACAATCACGCCCGCAGATGCGTAGTCCGCCAAGGCGCGCGCGCGTTCAGGGGCATCACCGCTGCAAGATCGAACAGGCATCTTGTCTCGAGATGCCAAGTAGAGCTGTGCCTCAAAGGCCCCCGGCCTGCCAAGGGCATGCCAAAACATAGCGATCGGCATGGGTTGAGTACGGTAAAGGGTTTCCATCTCTTGGACATGCTCGGCCCTGCGATCAAGAGACGCGAGTAAATTAGACAGGTCGGGCTTCCCAGACTGATCCACGGCTGGCATGGTCACGATACTAGAATCGTCAGAAAATCGTGATTCCCAGCCGGTCAAAGATTGCTGGAACCGGAAAACGTATTTGGATTGAATCGCGACTATCGTTGCGTGTTGGTAGATGCCGATCTGGAAGCTATCATCTATTCCTTTGCCAAGAAGTTGTCGAGCCAAGGCGGAGCTCGGCGCAATTTCATCGAGTTCGCTCTTGGCATCGGATTCATCTTCGATAATCGACCAGCGCAGTTCCCCACCCAGCTCGATTCGGTACTGCACCGCCGTACCCGGCTCTGCCGTAGCTGTATCCGGAATTAGCCCTTGTACTCTCCGGCTAAGCATCACCCCCAGAAAGCATCTATGTGCCTCCGGTCGGGCAAAGTGGCGACGGAGGAGTTGGTACGAGAACCGCAGGCCAACCC
>JBOGKL010000360.1:0-4004 GCA_050745525.1 Terriglobales bacterium
CGACTGCATCGCGCCCGGCGCCGCCGCCCGCCGCCGGAAGCCTCCGAAACCTCCCGGCGCCGTCGCGAACGGCTTCAGCTCCTCGGCCACGCTCCGCGCTTGGGCCCGCACGTCCCCGGCGCCGCTCTGCTCCAGCGTCGCCACGCGCTTCTCCACTCCCGCCACCTCTTGCCCGGCCTTATAGCTCGCCTGCATCCCCTCATACGCCACCATGTTGAGCCGGTTCTGCGCGCGCAAGGCGGCCATCATCGTCGCCGACTGCCCCACCCGCGGATCATTGGTCACCGTCAACTCGCGCGTATACGTCTTCCCGTCCACCTTCAACTCGAGCGTGTACTCGCCTGGAATCACCTGCGGCCCCAGCGGCGTCGGCACCGTCTGACCGGCGACGAAGAACGTCTCGTCCTCGAGGTCGTGCTGGTAGGCGGGCGGCGAGCTATAGCGCAGGTTCCAGTTCGTGCGGTGCGTCCCGACCGCGGTCTCGAGCGCCCGGCTCTGCGGCGTCGCCAGCCAGTAGCTGGGGAAGTTCGCCCCGCTCACCGGCGGCGGCAGTGTGCTCGAGCGTGTCCACACCAGCCCGCCGCTGGCGTCGTAAACACTCAGCGTGATGGGCCCCGTCGGCGCCGCGCTCAAATGGTAGTAAAGGATGGCCCCATACGGCGGGTTGGGCGCATGGTTCTCCTCCCGCTGCACCGGCTGGTCAAACTGCACGTTCTCCCGCGACCGGATGGCCTCTCCCGGCGCGAACAAATACGCCGGCGCCGCCGCAATCGCCGCCGCCGCCGTCGTGATCTGCTGCAGCGGCGTAATGTCGTCGAGCACCCACACCCCGCGCCCGTACGTCGCCGCCAGCAGGTCGTTTTCATGATCAAAGGTATGGAACTTGAGATCGCGCACCGACGTTGTCGGCATGTTCAACTGCAGCGGCTGCCAATCCTCCCCGTTGTCGAACGACACATACACCGCCGACTCGGTGCCGCAAAACAGCAGTCCCGCCTGTTTCGGGTCTTCGCGCACCACGTTCACCCAGCTCCCCGTGCGCTGATCCTTGGGCAGTCCGTTCACGATCTTCGTCCACGTGTTGCCCCCGTCGGTGGTGCGCCAGATGAGCGGCACGTCGGTATCGGTCCCCGGCGCCACAGTCGCGGCGGCAAAACCCCGTCCCCCGCCCAGCCGTCCCGCCAGGTACGCCGTCTTCGGGTCCTGGTGGCTGGCCTGGATATTCAGAAACCTCACCCCCGCCGCATCCGGCACATTGCTGACGTTCGTCCAGTGCGCGCCCCCGTCCATCGTGTTATAGATCTGCCCATTGGTGCTCGCCGTCCAGAACACGCCCTTGCGCGCCGTCGAGATGGAAAAATCCTGAATCGCCGCCGTGCCGTGATCGGCCGCACCTCCGCATGCCACCTGCGCCTGCCCCTTGGGCGTAGTGAGATCGGGGCTGAACACCGTCCAGTTCTCGCCGCCGTCTCTCGTCACCAGCAGGCACTGCAGTCCCACATAATGCGCCTCGGGATCAAAGGCCACGTCAAAGTGCTGCGCATAGTCGCGCGCCTGCCGGTAGCGCCGGGCCGTGGCCCCCTCGTTGGGCGCCACGCTCTCCCACTGCCCGGTGGCGAGGCTCATCTTCAGCACGCCCTGCGTGCTCCCCGGCGTGAATCCCTCGACCCCGAACACGATGTCCGGATGCAGCGGATCAGTCACCAGCCGCCCGGCTTCGGCCATCGGCAGCGAGCGCCAATCCGGAGCGACCTCGCCGAAATGGTTGCGGTTCGCCATCATGACGCCGGCAGTATCCTGCTGGCTGCCCACGACCTCGAACGGATACGAGTACGTCGTAGCAATGTGATAGATCTGCGCCACCGCCTGGTTGTAGTACGTGCTCCAGGTCCGCCCGTTGTCGAGCGTGACGCTCGCGCCCTGGTCCATACCCACAATCATGCGGTTGCCGTTAGTCGGGTCAATCCACATCGGGTGCGCGTCCTCGCCGCCGGGCGCGCCCTTGAACGGCTCAAAGCTATTCCCCCCGTCGGTGGAGCGATAGACGGCGGTGGCCATGGTATAGACCACATCCGGGTTGGTCGAACTCACGTACACTCCGCAGCTATAGCTGCCCTGTCCGTTCGAGATCCGCCGCTCGTGTGGGTCCATATGCCGCCACGTCCGCCCGCCGTCATCAGATCGAAACAGTCCCGAGCCCCCCTCCACCGGGTTCCCAATGACGTACACCCGCTGCGCGCCGGTGTGCATCGCCACCGCCACCCCAATGCGGCCGTTGAAATCCGGAATCGAGGTCACCTGGGTCCACGTCGCGCCCCCGTCGGTGGACTGGAACAACTCCGCCGCCTGCGGCTTGGGCGCATTCGCCCTTGGCGGCCCGAACCGGAAGCCGCCGCTGCCCTGGGTGGCGGCAAAAATCACCTGCGGCTGATCGAAGGCATAGGCAATATCGCGCGTCCCGTTAAACCCCTTCGGATCAAGCACGTTCGTCCACGTCGCGCCGCCATCGGTTGACCGGAACACGCCCCGCCCGTTGTGGGTGGCATCGCCCTGGGTCGAGGCCAGCACGACGTTGGGATCGGTGGGCGAAATCAAAATCGTATTGATTTTGACCGTCGTCGTCAGCCCCACGTGCGTCCACGTCCGCCCCGCGTCGGTGGACTTATACATCCCGTCGCCGTCGCTCCCACCCACCGAATCCCCGGTCCCGGCGTAAACGATGTTCGGGTTCGACGGCGCCACCTGCACCGCCCCCACGCTATCCACGTTCTTGAACTGATCAAAGATCGGGAACCACGTCACCCCGGCGCTGGTGGTCTTTTCCAGCCCGCCCTGGGGCAGTCCGGCATAGAACACCCCGCTCTGCCCCCGTCCCACGGCCCCGCTCACGGCGGCGATACGTCCGCCGTGATGCGGCCCCAGGTCGCGCCACCGCATGCCGTTATAAAGGTTGGGGTTCACCTGCGCCGCCGCGCTCAACGCCGCGACGCCAAAGAAAACTATGCCCGCCAGGGCCTGAATCCGTGTCATGCCGTGAGCATACCGTTATTCTCACCCTTCCGGCCGGGAAAAAGCGCCGCCGAAGCTGCCGCAGGCGCCTGCGGCGCCCTCCCAAGCTTTAGCGAAGGAGGGCGCTCCTGCGCGCCTCTCCTACTCCTTGCTCTTGGCTGCAGCTATCGCCCTGGCAAGCAGTGATTCCACGAAATTCTGAAAGCTCAACTCCGCCGCCGGCTCCACGTACCCACCCCGAGCACCGTCGCTGGCGTTCGACATCAGCAAACAGGCAGTGTCGTAAAGCCGCTCCCGGACTAACTTAGTGAGCAGAATCTCGTACCGCCTTGCATACGAGGCCTCCTTGAATTCTGGAAAGACCCGGAAGTGCGGCTCCGCGGCCCGCACCGGGCTCATCGAACCTGGCGCCTGCTCCAGCAGCATCAGATACCCTAGCCAGGGTCGCGGCGACGGTTCAAACGCCCCCTCCCGGTACGCCGCCAGAAGGTCGGCGGCGCTGCCGATTGCCTCCTCGGTCCGATTGTTGTAATTATTGCCAAAGGAGCCGACCTGCGACTTGAATTCAATCGCAGCCAAGAGCCTCTTCTCCGAAACAATCAACAAATCCCATTTCTTCTCCGGCCGGTACCAGCCAGGAAGCTCGATCGCGCTCCTGCAGAATACATGCGCCTTCGGCAGCCCGTTCGCGCACAGCAGGTCACGCATCAAATCCACAAACCCGTCCATTTGCGCGCCGCCTGTCACCGCCGAGCGCGCCCCCGCATCCTTGCTGCCCGTCAACGCCCCCTGCCGCTGCGCCTGGGTCTCCCGCGTGCTCCAGAACTGCCTGACCGCGCCCCGCAGACCCCTCTCGATTCGCGCGTTCAGGCTCACTCGCTCTTCCCCGGCACGGATACGTCGATCGTTTTGGTGCCAAACAGCGACGACGTCTCGTGTTCAATGCGCGTACGCGCCGTCTCAAAGTAGTGCTCGTCAACCTCGAACCCCACGCT
>JBOGKL010000361.1:0-1945 GCA_050745525.1 Terriglobales bacterium
GCCCACACGACCTCCATCACGCAGCCCCTGCCGCACAGAGGGAGGCGGCTTGACAAATCGTCGGCCGTAGACCATCCTCCCATCGACAGCCGATGGGACGTGACGCTCCTGACCTCCTGCCGGGCACGCTGGACCTGCTGATCCTCAAGACGCTCGCGCGTGGCGCCATGCACGGGTACGGGATCGCGCAGCACCTGAAGACCGCGTCAGACGATGTGCTCCGCGTCGGTGAGAGTTCCTTGTACCCGGCATTGCAACGGCTGTTGCTACGCGGTTGGGTCAAAGGCGAGTGGGGCGCCTCCGACAACAACCGCCGCGCGCGCTATTACACGCTCACCGCCGGCGGACGGCGGCAACTGGAATGCGAGCAAAGCGATTACGAACGGATGCACGCCGCCATCCGTAAGGTACTGACATGCACCCAGTACTAGCGCGGCTGCGGCAGTGGCTGCGCTGGCGCCAGAGCCAGCGCGAGCTGGAGGAGGAAATCACCACCCACGCCGCGCTCAAGCGCGAGGAGCTGGCGCGGGCGGGCGTCGCGGCCGGCGACCTGGCGGCGGCGACCGGGCGGGCCATGGGAAACGAGGTCTATATGCGGGAACAGGCACGCGGCATATGGTTGTGGCCGTGGCTGGAGGCGTGGGGGCAGGGATTCCGCCAAGGAGTAAGGCGGCTGCACCGGGCGCCGATGTTTGCCGTGATTGCGGTAGTGACCCTGGCGCTCGGCATCGGCGCCAACACGGCGATCTTTTCAGTAGTGGAGGCAGTGCTGCTGCACCCGCTTCCCTATCCACAAGCCAATCGCATCGTGGAATTGAGCCTGGCCAGCGCCCATGCCGGCGTGCAGGACGGATTTACCTTTGCGACGTTCCAGTTCATCCGGCGCAACGCGACCGCGTACTCGGCCGTGGCCGGGGAGCAAGGCAGCGGCGTGGAGGAGATGGATCACGGCGGCGTGGTGAGCTGGCCCGTGGTCGCGCACGTGACCAGCGGGTTCTTCCAGGTGCTGGGCGTGGCACCGCAAACCGGGCGCGGCTTTACGCAGGCCGATGAGGCTCCGGGAGCCGCCGGAGCGATCGTGCTGAGCCACCGGGCGTGGATCGAGGATTTTGGCGGACGTCCTGACGTCGTAGGCAGCATCGTGCGAGATGACGGGAACGCCGGCACGGTGGTGGGCATATTGCCGGCGGGATTCCGCTTTGTCGAAAGCCCGGCCGATGCCTACACCGTCATCCGCCATGACCAGAGCATGCTCAACCGCGGCATGAACACCGAGGTGACCGCGCGGCTGCGTCCCGGGGTCTCGCTGGCGGCGGCGCAGGCGCAGGCTGCGGCACTGAGCGCGCGCATGCGTGCGGCGGGACTGATGCCCCGGCAGTTTACGCGGGGTCTCGAAGTCAGCTCGTATCAGGCCGAGCAGACGCTGCCGGTGCGGACCATGCTGCTGTTGCTGCTGGGCGTGGTCGGGCTACTGCTGCTCATTGCTTGCGCCAACGTCGCCGGCCTGCTGCTGGCGCGCACGCTGGCACGGGCGCCAGAGCTGGCGCTAAGGCGAGCGCTGGGCGCGGGACAGGGGCGCCTGTTCGTGCAGCATTTGACCGAGGGCGTCGTCCTGGCGGCGGCGGGTGCGATCGTCGGGCTGGCTTTTGCGGCCGTGACGCTGCGTACGCTCATCGCGGGCCTACCCTTGCAGTTGCGGTTGCCGCTGGCCGCCCCCATCCGCCTGGATGGACGGGTGCTGGGGTTTGCCGCGGCCATTGCCTGTGGCGCGAGCATTCTGTTCGCCGTCGCAGCGGCGTGGCAGGGCAGCGCCAAGCGCCTGGCGCTGGGACGCTTTCATCGGCGTGCGCGCGCGCGGGACATCATTGTCGCCGCCGAGATCGCCTTCAGCCTGCTGCTGCTGGTCGGCGGCGGACTGCTGCTGCGCTCGCTGGCCCGCATGGAG
>JBOGKL010000362.1:0-1552 GCA_050745525.1 Terriglobales bacterium
GCCCTGGCCCATATCACCGGGGGCGGCATTCCGGGCAACCTGCCGCGCGTGTTGCCGCCCGGCTGCGGCGCCCGCATCGAGGCCTCGAGTTGGTCGTGGCCGCCACTGTTCGAGCTTTTGCGCCGCCTGGGTCAAGTGCCGCTCGCCGACATGCGCCGGACATTTAACCTTGGTATCGGCATGATCGCGGTGCTGCGCCCGGCGCGCGTGCCCGCCTTTCTCGCGTATCTGCGCCGCCGCGGCGAAGCGCCGGTGCGCCTCGGCTGCATCGTCGCCGGCGCGCGCCGCGTAAGCTGGGCTTTCGACGCGAGGGCAAACGCCAAACCATTTGCAAGCGCAGCGCCGGCTTGGGGTCAGGGGGCCCCAAGCCGGCGCGAGCATAAGCGGAACGCGCGGCGCAGCCGCGCTGGGGCCCGCGCCGATCAATGAAGCTCGGTGTCCTCATCTCCGGACGCGGCTCCAACCTGCAGGCCATTGCCGCCGCCGCGCGCAGCGGCACGATTCCGGCCGCCATCGCGCTGGTGCTCAGCAACCGTCCGGCGGCGCCGGGGCTGGCCTGGGCGCGCGAGCAGGGACTGGCGGCGTGCGCGCTCCCTAGCGCCGGGCGCGAGCGCGAGGACTACGACCGCGAGGTGGTGGAGCATCTGCGCGCCGCCGGCGTGGAGCTCGTCTGCCTGGCCGGCTACATGCGCCTTCTGAGCAGCTACTTCCTCGGCGCCTTTCCCGGGCGCATTGTTAACATTCATCCCTCGCTGCTGCCCTCCTTTCCCGGTCTCGACGCGCAGCAGCAGGCCATTGATGCCGGGGTGAAGTTTTCCGGATGCACCGTGCATTTCGTGGATGAGACGCTCGACGGTGGGCCCATCATTCTGCAGGCCGTTGTGCCGGTGCTCGATGGCGACGATGCCTCTTCGCTTGCCGCGCGCATTCTGGAGCAGGAGCACCGCCTGTACCCGGAAGCGATCCGGCGCGTTGCCACAGGCGCTTACCGCCTCGCCGGGCGTCGCGTCCTCGCTCCCGCGTCGTAGTAGCCCTGCTTCGCTAAAGCTACGCCCTATTCAAGCCGCAGCGTCAGCGCTGGGTCCACGCGCGAGGCGCGGCGCGCGGGCCAGTAGCAGGCGAGCACGGTAATGCCCGCCAGTAGCGCGGCGACGGCAATGTAGGTGACCGGATCGGTTGGCTGAATGCCATAGAGCATCCCCGCCATGCTCTTGCTTAGGGCCAGCGCCAGCCCGACTCCAATGACAATGCCGACGAGCGCTACTTTCAGTCCCTGGCCCACTACGGCGCCCGCCAGCGATCCGGGCGAAGCGCCCAGCGTCAGCCGCACCCCAAATTCCCACGTGCGCTGGCTCACGCTATAGGCCATGACCCCATACAGCCCGACCACGGCCAAGGCCAGCGCCAGCACGCCGAAGGCGCCCAGCAAGATCGCTGTCACATGGGCGGGAAACAGCGCCACGCCGAGAAACTGCGTGCCCGTTTGGACCGTGTCCAGGTCCGGGTCCACCGCCTCCAGCCGCTGCCCCACCGTGGCCAGCACCGACGTCGG
>JBOGKL010000363.1:0-1930 GCA_050745525.1 Terriglobales bacterium
GGCCAGTGGTACCAACGTTTCCCGCAATGGCGCGAGCGCCTGCGCGACCGTCTGGAAGGATTGGCGTCGAGCGGCGTCGCCAGCGCCGAGCAGGAAACCGCGGTTTTACCGACCGTCGAGTATGGCGCGGGTCGGCGGACGGTCGTTGATGCGGCCGTGGACGAGGTGCCGTTGCTGGGCCAGCATGAAATCGGGGAGGAAATCGACCGCGGCGGCATGGGTGTGGTGTATCGGGCGCGCGACCTGGTGCTCGATCGGCTGGTGGCCTTGAAGATGATCCGCTCCGGCACCTTGGCCAGTGCCGAGGAAGTGCGGCGTTTCTACCGCGAGGCGCGGGCGGCGGCGCTTCTGCGCCATCCCAACATCGTGCCCATTTACGGCATGGGGCTGCACGAAGGGCAGCACTGCTTCACCATGGCTTTCCTCGCCGGCGGCACTCTCAGCCAACACCTGGACCGCTACCGTCCGGACCCGCGCGCGGCCGTGTCGCTGATGGAGAAGGTGGCGCGGGCAGTGCAGGCGGCGCACGATCGGGGGATCATCCACCGCGACCTCAAACCCAGCAACATCCTGCTCGACGAGCAGGGCGAGCCGATGGTCAGCGACTTCGGGCTGGCCAAGTTCCCGGGCGGCGCTGCCGACCTGACCATGACGGGCCAGGTGATGGGCACGCCGGCCTACATGGCCCCCGAGCAAGCGGCCGGGAAGTCATTGCATGTGACGACCCGCTGCGACGTCTGGAGTTTGGGCGTTATCTTGTACGAGCTGCTGACCGGCAAACGACCTTTCCAGGCCGCCTCGGCGGAGGATGTGAAAGAGCAGATCCGCAATGCCGATCCGGTTTCGCCGCGCCGCCTGCGCCCCGACTTGCCGCGCGACCTGGAGACGATGGTATTGAAGTGTCTGGAGAAAGAGCCGGCGCAGCGCTACGAGTCGGCCGCTGCCTTGGCCGATGATCTGGCGAGTTGGTTGGGCGGCGAGCCGATACGGGCGCGGCCGCCCAGATGGCCGCGACGGGCCTGGCGAGCGCTGCGCCGGCATTCCGGGATAACCACAAGTGTGGTCTTCGCCGCGTTCGCGGCGGCGATGGCGGCGGCGGTGCTCTTCCTACGCCGTCCCCCGGACCCCGACGCGGCCCTCAAGGAGATCCAGCGCCAGCTGACACAGGGACGGACGGTCACTCTAATCGGACGGACCGGGCCGCCGCGCTGGTCCCGCTGGCAGACACCGCAGGTTGAACGTGGTCCGTCGATAGCGCAGGACAAACTCCTCACGATCTCCGCATATGAACTCCGTCTCCTGGAACTCCTGCCCGATCCCATACTAGAGCGCTACCGCTTCCGCGCCGAGGTGTGGCATCAAGGCGGCCCTTCTTCTTCCGAGGTAGGCATTTATTTCACCTGCCGCCAGCACGGCTGGGCCAAGGGTCTGGAACACTGCTTTTGGGAGCTAACGTTCAACGATATCCAGGATGAACGCCCCATCGCTCGTGCCCCCGGTCAGCCAGCCGGCCACCTCATCGCGCTGCGCTGCCGCCGCTATCGCCCGCAGGGAATCGAGCCAAGCTGCAATTACGCCCACGCGGTAGGCGATGGCCTGCCCAAGTTTTTTGATCCGGCTGTGCCTTGGCGACGTGGGCCTGACGCGGGCCCGATCTGGCGCAAACTGGCCGTAGAAGTGACGCCGGAGCAGGTCCGCGTCTTTTGGCAAGAGAATGAACTCGCCAAGATCTCTCGTGAAGAGATGAAGGACATCATCGAAAAACTGTGGAGGGATCCCTCTGTAGATCCCATTGATGCCCCTCCCGATAACTCGCCGGGAACAGCCCTGGGACTCTATGCTCGCCAGGCAACCGTGTCGTTTCAATCTGTAGTGATCGAACCTTTAGAGAAGTAAGACCCTCTCATTGAAGGAGAATGCTATGCTGGGG
>JBOGKL010000364.1:0-1683 GCA_050745525.1 Terriglobales bacterium
CACCAGCGCCTCTCTGATGTCCGCCAGCCGGCGCTCGATGCGCTCATCCACGGTCATCGACCTGCAGATGAGCGCGCTCACGCAGGCCGTGATCTCAGCATCGAGCGTGCGCGCATCGCTGCCGGCAATCTCGACGCCGCTCAGCTCGCGGGGACAGCCTGCGGCAAGATGCTCACGCCATAAACGGGCAAGCTGCATACAGTAAGCGAAGCTTCCAGGCTGCTCGCTCTCGTGCATGAATGGGTGCCCTTCTTACCACGGCTGCAGCCAACTTGCACCGTTGGCTTGGTGGCGCAGCCGGGCGCTGCCCGTTGTCGCCAGCCTACAGGAGCCGCGGTGCATGACTCACAACACATTGATTTGTAAATAATTCCATTGCACGTCTCCGCTGTTGTTTTCTCGTCTGGAGCCAGGCGGCGGACATTCGTGGAGAAATCGTCGCGCGAGACGCGGGGGGAGCGCTTGACGAGCCCGCAGCCGACCTGTTGGACTCACGGCGTGAATTGCAGCATGCGAGAGGTGGCGGGCATGGATTCGAAAGAGCAGTTTCCGGTCGAGAAGACCGATGAAGAGTGGCGCGCCGGGCTGACCACGGAGCAATACCGCGTGCTTCGCCGCCACGGCACGGAGCGCTCCGGCGCCAGCGCATTCAACGACGAGCACCGCGAAGGCGTGTTCCGCTGCGCCGGCTGCGGCCAGCCGCTCTACGAGTCGCAGGCGAAGTTTGAAAGCGGCACCGGCTGGCCGAGCTTCTTCCAGCCGATCGCCGGGGCCGTGGCCACGCGCGAAGACCACGCCCATCTGATGAAGCGGACCGAGATCCATTGTTCGCGCTGCGGCGGCCATCTGGGCCACGTCTTCCCCGACGGCCCCAAGCCCACCGGCCTGCGCTACTGCATGAACGGCGCCGCCCTGAAATTCCAACCGAGGAGTTAGGCGGCGATAGCGAGGGGTTGCGGCCGCGCTATGGCATAGCCCTGCACGAAGTCGACGCCAATGCGCCGCGCCGCCTCCAGAGCCGCGCTGTCCTCGACCTGCTCCGCGATCACCCTGAAGTTGAGTGTGCGCGCCAACTTGATCATCGCGGTGACCATGGCCTGATTGACGGAGTCCCGCGCCAGGTTGCGGATGAAGGAGCCGTCGATCTTGAGGTAATCCATCGGCAGGCTCTTCAGGTTGGAGAACGATCCCACTCCCGAGCCGAAGTCGTCCAGCGCGAATTGGCAGCCCATGCCGTGCAGTACGCCGACGAAGCGGCGCGCGTGGTCGAGGTTGGCCACCACCGCCGTTTCGCTGATCTCGAAGCAGACCTGCACCGGAGTCACCCCCGTGCTGTCCAGGCATTCGACGACGAACTCGAGGAACTGAGAATCCGCGAGCGTCTGCCCCGAAATGTTGATGGCGACACAACGGTCGCTTGGCACCGGGATCGCTCCCCGTCCCAGCGCCGCGAGCGTCGTCTGCACGACCCACCGGTCCACGAGGCCCATCAACCGATGACGCTCCGCCGCCCGCAAGAATTCCGCTGTGGGCACCTGATGGCCATTCTCGTCCTGCAGCCGGACCAACACCTCCATCGCCGGGCCGCCGCCATCGGTGCCATAGGCAGGGACGATGGGCTGATGGAACAGCTGGAAGCGGCTCTCCTTCAGCGCAGCTTGCAGCCTCTGCAGCCACTGGATC
>JBOGKL010000365.1:0-1577 GCA_050745525.1 Terriglobales bacterium
CAGGGCTGCCACCATCAGCAAGACAAATCGGACCTGCACCAGCAGGTAGTTCGTTTCGGCAGGGCTGGCGGGCAGCTGCGGCAGGTCGCCGGCGCCATCCGGACTCCCCAGCTGCGAGCTTAGCGCCGCCGTATAAACGCGCGCATCGTGGTTCGCGGAGGGCCGGAAGGTGAACGCCACCAGATCGGTGAGCGCCAGGCTATAGCCGCAAAAATTGGCCTCGGCGCCGCTTTGCTGGGCGTCGAGGCAGGACGGCAATTCGCCCAGGTCCATGCTGTAGAGGTTCGCCACGCCTTCGAGCCCCCAGCGGCTGACCATCACCGCCGCCATGGTCCGGCGCAGCCGCGGCGGCATGGGCGGCACCAGCGGCAGCCAGCCCGGTTGGTCATGCATCACCAGCCGCTCCACCTGCCCGCTTGGGGCCACCTGGGCGTCGGCATAAAACGGATGCAAGGGCGCGGTCGGCACCAGCAGGCCGGCGAACAGCAGCTCGGCGATCATCACCAGCGGGAAGGCGTATAACGCCTGCTCGGCGCTCGATGCCAACGCCGAAATCAGCAGTCCAATCAGCCCACCCTGGATGGTGAGCAGCCACATCCAGCCCCAGGCCGCCAGCGCGTGCCCGGCGATGACATGCAGCAGCAGCATCACCCCAATGCACAGGCCCGACTGGGCGCCCGCCAACAGGCCCAGATAGGCCAGCTTGGAGCCGACGTAGCTGGAGAGATTCAGGTCGCGCTGGCGCTCCCGCCGGTAAACGGCGGCTTCGTCCACGAGTTCGCGCACGGTGGCCGAACACCCGAACCAGAGCGCAATCAGCACCAGCATGAACAGCGACATGGGGGTGTCGGGGGTGAACACACGGCGAGCGCCGGAGGCGACGTGCGGCCAGTTCATCAGGCCGATGAGGCCGGCAATGAGGCTCGGGGGCAGCAAGAGCGCGGCCAGGTTGGCGCGGTCCTTGCGCTTGCGGCTCCATTGCCGCGCCAGCAGCGTCGCCGCCTGGCGCAGGCGGGCGTGCTTGGGTTTGGCGGCGGGGGCGGGGGCGCGGGCGGCGGGGGCAGCGCCCTCATCGAGGGCGCCCTGGGCATACGCGTGGAACTGCGGCGAGCGGCGGTAGCGCTCGGCCCACTGCTCGGGGGTGGCGGCATCCTTCAGCCGGTAATAGACTTCCTGCGGCTGCTGGCAATCGAAATAGGTGAGCATTTCCGGCGCCGGGCCGAAGTAGGCCAACTTGCCGCCCACGAGCACCGCCACCCGGTCGAGCAGGCCGAAGCTGCCCAGCAGGTGGGTGTTGATAATGACCGAGGCGCCGCGGTTGGCGATGCGCCGGAACAACTGCATCATCTGCTGCTCGTTTTTCGGATCCTGGCCGGCGGTGGGCTCATCCAGAAACAACAGGCCGGGATTGCTCAACAACTCGACCCCCACGCTGACGCGCTTGCGCTGGCCGCCGCTCAGGCTGCGCACCGGCTGGTCGGCCTGGGTGTCCAGATCGAGGGTCGTGATCACTTCGTGCACCTTGCGCTGCAGCGCCGCTTCACCGTAGTCATCGGGCAGGCGCAACCGGGCGGAGT
>JBOGKL010000366.1:0-7886 GCA_050745525.1 Terriglobales bacterium
TTGAAGCGCCGGGTGGTCGAGGGATGGCGCGAGCGCGTGCTGGCGCACTGCGCCAAGAATCCTCTGACACCGGCGCTGCCGCCGCCGCGAGATGCCGCGGCGATTTGGCTGTGCTACGGCACGACGCTTTTGGCGGCACTGGCGACGCCGGAGGAGCTGATCTATCTGCAACTGGGCGACGGCGAGCTGCTGCTGGTGTCGCCTGCGGGGCAGGTGCAGCGACCCTGGCCGCGCGATCCGCGTTGGCTGGGCGGGGCGACCACGTCGCTGTGCATGGAGGAGGCGTGCCGGGAGATGCGGTGCGCGCGCCAACCGCTCGGGCGCGGCGGTCCGGCCATGGTGTTGCTGGCAACCGACGGCTACGCCAATGCCTTCCGCACCGAACGCGGGTTTCTGCGCGTGGGGCGCGATATACTCTCCCTGGTGCGGGCGCAGGGAATCCGCGCGGTGGAGCAGGAGTTGGCGGCGTGGCTGGAGGAGGCCTCGCGGCTGGGGAGCGGGGACGACGCAACGCTGGCGTGGCTCTATCGAAGCCCAGCCAGCGCGCACGGCGCGCTGGGTGCGCCGGGCGCACAAGCCGCGGCGGCGGAGTGAATTATGGCGACCTCGGCACAACCCGGCGCCGCTAGAGTTACCACCGACACCCCCGACGCCGCCCGCGCGCGCGTGTGCCTGCTGCAACTGGTGGGCCAGTACGGGCTGGCGCTGTGCGCCGACCCGTGGCGCTGCGAGGCGCTGCTGCGCGACGGATGCGGCGGCAGCCGGCGTGAGATCTTCTGGCTGACCGCGGCGCTGCGGCACAACCTGGTGGCCGACATCTGCGGCGCGCGGCGCGATATCCCCGATGCGGTGTTGCGGGCGCGGCTGGCGCACAAGCTGGCCGAGGAACTCGGCCTGGCGCCGGAACCGGCGCAGTGGGCGGCCGAGGTGTGGCTGGAAGCGGTGCGCTCGGCTCCGCCGGCGAGCGCGGCTGCGGTGTTGCCGGAAGCGCGCGCACCGCTGCCGGAGTGGCCGGCGCCGGGGCCGGCCTCGTCGGACCTATGGACGCAACTGCCGACGGGCCTGGATGCGCGCTGGATCGCGCTCTGCCTGGCGAGTGTTGGCTTGAGCGCAGCGACCGTGGCCGTGATCACGCGCGTGGCCTTCGCCGGGGCCACGCTCACGCCCGGCCCCTGGCTGGCGGATACGGCGCGGCTGGCCATTGGATTGGCCCTGTGCGCGGCGGGGGAGTGGGCCGTGGCACGCGCGCTGCGGCGGGGACCGCGCTGCCGTCCGGCGCCGGGGCAGGCGCCCTGGGCGCTGGCGCCGGAACTGCTGTCGCTCGTGGCGCAGCCGGCGGCGCTGGTGGGCGGCCTCGCGATCTGGGTCTGCGGCTGGGTGGGCGCGGCCCACGCCTATGGGCCCGGCGGAGGGTTTACCTTCACGCTGGGACGCGTGGTGCAGACGTTTCTTGTGGCCGCGTTTTGCTGGAAGTGGGCGGACTGGATGACCGACCTGCAGGGGCGCGTGGCGGCGCGGATGGTGCGGGTGCCGTGAAGCGGCCGGCAATGCTCGCCATGGTGGTGATGGTGGTGATCTGCCTCTGCGCATTGAGCCCGGCTTGGGCGCAGCGACGGCGGGCGCGTCCGCGGACGCGGGCGCACGCGGCGGCGCTGACCGCGGCACGGCGGCGGGCGGCCATACGGGAAGAGCAGTACGAGCGCGCTTTGGCCCTGGCGCGCGAGCGCGTTTCAGCAATGTCGCGCTGCCGCGAGGCCGCGCTGGCGCAGGCGGGCGCGGATGGATTTGCCGGCTTGGACACGGCGCTCGCTGCTTGCGCGCCCGGGGCGCCGTCCGGCTCGGCTGATCTCCTGCGCGCGCGCCGGCTGGCGACGATTGCCGCCGGGTTGCGGCAGCAGCAGTGGGAGGAGGCAGCCGTGGGCATGCGACAGTTGGCCGCCGCGGCGCCGGCTACGGCCGCGTTCACCCAGGCGCTGGACGCCACGCTGGCGCCCGCCTTTGTGCGCTTTGGCACCGGTGCACCGGCGGCGGCGGCGGTTTTGGCGCGCGCCCCGGCGCGGCGGGCGGATGCGCTGGCGGCTCCGTTTCAACAGTTTCTGCAGCACGAGTTTGTACGCCGCAGCCGACGGACGCTGGCCCTGCCCGGGCTGGCCGCGTTTTTGGTGGTGCTTGTGGCCAGCCTGGTGCTGGGCCTCCGCCGGACGGTACTGACCGGCGCGGGCGAGGCGCCGCCGGCATGAGTCTGGCGGCGGGGCAAACGGTGGGGGCGGAGGCCTCGCATCTGGAGTGCATGGTCACGCAGTTCCTGGGCGGAGGGGGGCAGGGCGAGGTGTACCGCGCGCAACTGGCGGGGCGCGAAGTCGCCTTGAAATGGTATCTGCCCCACGCCGCCACCGAGCAGCAGCGGAACCAGCTCGCCACCATCATTAAGAAAGGTCCGCCGACGGCGCAGTTTCTCTGGCCGGCGGAATTGGCCAGCGCGCCCGGCATCGCCGGCTTCGGGTATTTGATGCCGCTGCGCGAGCCGCGTTTCCGCGGCATCGCCGCGCTCATGCGCCAGCAGTTGGACCCCAGCTTCCGCGTGCTGGCGACGATGGCCTTCGAGCTGGCACACAACTTTCTGCAGTTGCACTCGAAGGGGCTGTGCTACCGCGACATCTCGTTCGGCAACGTGTTCTTCGATCCGGCGTCGGGCGAGATCCTGATTTGCGACAACGACAACGTGACCGTGGACGGGGACCCGGCCACGGGCATTCTGGGCACGCCGCGCTTCATGGCGCCGGAGATTGTGCTGCGCCGCGCCGTGCCCAGCATCCAGACGGATCTGTATTCGCTGGCGGTGCTGCTGTTCTACCTGTTCTGCATGCATCATCCGCTGGAGGGCAAGCGCGAGAGCGAGATTCACAGCCTGGACTTGGCGGCGATGACGCGCCTGTTCGGTTCGGCGCCGCTGTTTATCTTCGATCCCAACGACCCCTCGAACGCGCCGGTCGCGGGGCGGCACGACAATGCGCTGACGTTGTGGCCGCTCTATCCAGGCTCGGTGCGGGCGCTGTTCACCCGCGCGTTCACCGCCGGTCTGACGGACCCGGTGCACGGCCGGGTGCGGGAGGGACAGTGGCGGGCGGCCGCCATCGCGCTGCGCGATGCCATTTACTACTGCGGCGGCTGCGGGAGCGAGAGCTTCCATGACCCGGCTGCGGAGGCCGCGGCGCCGTGCTGGCGCTGCGGGCAGCCCGCGCAACTGCCGTATCAGTTACAACTGCCGCGGCAGTTAGTGATGCTCAATCACGACACGAAGCTGTATCCGCACCACGTGGACGAGTCGCGTCCGTATGATTTTTCGGCGCCGGTGGCCGCGGTGACGCCGCATCCGAGCCAGCCGGGCGTGTGGGGCCTGACCAACTGCGGCGCGGAGCCGTGGATGTTTCACCGCGGCAGCGACCCGGCAGCGCGGACGCTGGCGCCGGGGCAGAGCCTGAGCCTGGCGCCGGGGGTGGTCATTCAGTTCGGAAAGTGCGAGGGTGAGGTACGGTATCAGGCTGCCCATCCCAGCGCCGAGGCGGTTGCCGCGCGTGCGCGGGCGGAGTAGGATTAGGCCGTGCCGGAACGAGGCTGGAGGTCGAAGACGCCACTCAGGGACTGGCTGTACGCCGAGCCCTACCGCTTCGACTTTTTGCAGGCTGTACTGCTGCTGGAACGGATGCGGCCGGAGGCGGCGCCGCTGGGCGAAGGCGCGGACCCGGAGCGCGAAGCGGTGCGGCTGGCGGCGACCAGCCGGCTGGACTTTGCCGCCAGCGCCCTCGAGTCGCTGACGCAGGCGGCGGGCGAGGCGCAGCCGCCGCTGCTGCGGGTGAATTTTTTCGGCATCGCTGGGGCCGAGGGTCCGCTGCCGCCGCCGCTGCTGGAGATGCTGCAGCAGAGGACGCGCGAGCACGACTTCTCGCTGCGGGATTTTTTCGATATCTTTCATCACCGCCTGCTGGCGCTGTGGTTCCGGGGAGCGCGGGCGCACCGGGCGGAGCTGGCGGCGCGAACGCCCGAGGAGAGCCCGACGGGGCTGTATTTGCGCGCCTTCGCCGGGCTGGGG
Source organism: Terriglobales bacterium (assembly GCA_050745525.1). Taxonomy (GTDB): domain Bacteria; phylum Acidobacteriota; class Terriglobia; order Terriglobales; family SCQP01; genus SCQP01. The sequence goes on from JBOGKL010000366.1 coordinate 4,091, forward strand.
CTGGCGGGACTGCGGCAGCGGCTGCCGGTGGCCGACCGCGGGCTGCTGTACTACGCCGGGCTGCTGTGGCAGCGGCCGCATTCGGCGACGGGACTGGAGCGCATGCTCAGCGACTTTTTCCGGGTGCGGTTCCGGCTGCGGCAGATGCGCGGCGGCTGGCGCACGCTGCCGCCGGAGGCCTGGACGCGCCTCGGAGGCAGCGGGCAAAACCAGGTGCTGGGCCAGGGCGCGGTGCTGGGGCAGCGCGTGTGGCTGCAGGCGGCGGGGGCGGAGCTGGAGACCGGTCCGCTCACGCTGGCGCAGTTTCTTGAGCTGCTGCCGAGCGGCCAGGCGATGGCGGCGCTGCAAGCGCTAGTCCGGCTCTACGCCGGGCCGCTGTGCCGCATGACCGTATGCCTGCAACTGGAAGCGGGCGCGGCGGCGGCGGCGGCGCTGGGACGGGCGCACCTGGGCTGGACGTCCTGGTTGTCACGCGAGGGCCAGGCGGCGCCGGCGCTGCACGTGCGCTTTGCCCTGGATGCAAGCGGCTAGGAGATTGCCCCGATGGCGATTGAGCAAACCACCCGGCCGCTGCAGTTGACCTCGCCGCTCGGCGAGAACACGTTCGTGGTGCAATCGTTCGCGGGCGAGGAGCGCCTCTCGGGCCTGTTCCGCTACACGCTGGAGCTGGTGAGCGAGGACGCGAACCTGGATTTTTCGAGCATCGTGGGCCAGGCGGTCACGCTGAAGATCGGGTTGCCCAGCGGCGGGCAGCAGTTCGTCAACGGGGTGGTCGGGCGCTTCGTGGCCGTGGCCCACACGGCCCGCTACACCACCTACGAGGCGGAGCTGCATCCCTGGCTGTGGCTGCTGGGGATGTGCGCCGGTTGCCAGATTTTTCAGAACCTGTCGGCGCCCGACATCGTGAAGAAGGTCTTCGGCGACCTGGGCTTTACCGCCTACAAGGACGCGCTCACCGCAACCTACGCCGCCCGCGACTACTGCGTGCAGTACAACGAGACCGCGCTGGCGTTCGTGTCGCGGCTGCTCGAGGAGGAGGGCATCTTTTACTTTTTCGCGCACGACGATTCCAGCCACACGCTGGTGCTGGCCGACGACTCGAGCGCCTACGGCACGTGCCCGAATCTACCGACGGCGACGCTGCGCCCGGAAGCGGGCAGCCTGCAGCTCGAGGATGCGGTGCTCGACTGCCGGCTGGAGCAACAGGTCGTCGTCGGGCGCTATCAGTTGGACGACTATAACTTTCAGATTCCGGCCACGGATTTGCTGGCCGCCGCGGGTAAGGGCGATGCCGGCAAGACCTGGTACAGCTATCCCGGCCGCTACGCGGCCCAAGCCGACGGGGAGTCGCGGGCGGGGCTGCGCCTGGGGGCGCACGAAGCCGCGGCCAGCCGCATCCAGGGGAGCAGCACCTGCCGCGCTTTTCACGCCGGCTGCCAGTTCGCGCTGGCGGGTCATTACCGCTCCGACGCCAACACCCAGTACGTGCTGACGGAGCTGAGCCTGGGCGGCGACCAGAACCGGTACCACAACCAGTTCGAGGCCATCGCCGTCACCCAGCCCTTCCGCCCGCCGCTGGCCACGCCGCGCCCGGTCGTCGCCGGATGCCAGACGGCGGCGGTGGTGGGGCGCTCGGGGGATGAGATCTTCACCGACGAGTATGGCCGCGTGAAGGTGAAGTTTCATTGGGACCAGAGCAGCGCCACGGATGAGACCAGCTCCTGCTGGATTCGCGTGGCCCAGAGTTGGGCGGGCAAGCAGTGGGGCGCGAGCTTCCTGCCGCGGGTGGGCCAGGAGGTGGTGGTGAGCTTCGAGGAGGGCGACCCCGACCGGCCGCTGATCACCGGCAGCGTCTACAACGCGCAGCAGGTGACGCCCTATACCCTGCCCGACAACCAGACGCGCAGCACGGTGAAAAGCCACTCGTCACCGCAACAGGACGGGAACAACGAGATACGGTTCGAGGACAAGGCCGGGTCCGAGGAATTGTTCATGCAGGCGCAAAAGGACATGAACGTGACCGTGCTCAACGATCAGGCCATCACCGTGGCGCAGAACCGCACGGTGACCGTGCAGCAGAAGAACGAGACGCTGGTGGTGGACAAGGGCGACCGGCTGATCCAGGTCAATACGGGCAAGGAAACCCACAGCGTCAAGGGCACGCGCGAGCTTACCGTGACGGGGAACGAGACCCGCACGAATTCGGCCGACTTCACGCAGACCGTGAGTGGCAACTACAGCTTGAAGATCAGCGGCAATCTCAGCATTGAGGTCAGCGGGTCGGTCTCGATCAAGGCAGGGACCTCGCTTACCAACAAAGCCGGCACGGCGCTGACCAACGACGCGGGGACGGCGCTGACGAACAAGGCGGGCACGGCGCTGGAGAATGACGCGGGCACGTCGCTGACCAACAAGGCCGGGACCAGCATGTCGAACCAGGCTAACGCTTCCATCGAGAGCAAGGCCAACGCTCAGCAAACCATCGAGAGCAGCGGCGTCGTGACCGTAAAGGGAGCGCTGGTGCAGATCAACTGAGGCCACCGCCATGCCTGTGAACGAAACCGCACCGATGGAGAAGGGCATGCTGGAAGGTGAAGTGCTGCGCCATGCGCCGGACGGGACGCTTGCCGAGCGCGCGCCCTTTGTGCATGGGCAACTGGAGGGCGAGGTGCTGCGCTACGGCCCCGGCGGCGAGGTGCTGCATAGCGCGCAATTTAAAGGTGGGCAACTGGAAGGACCGATGCGGGTGCAGGCGGAGGGGAAGCTGCGCATGCTGGCCCAGTTCCATGCGGGCAAGCAGGAAGGGGAAACGCTGCTCTACGACGACCAGGGGCGGATCACCAGCCGTGCGCGCTATGCCGGCGGGATGCTGGAAGGACCGTCGGAGTGGCTGGACGCGCAGGGCCAGCCGCTGCGCCGGGCCCAGTACCGCCAGGGCAAGCTGGAGGGGGAGATGACCGAGTATTTCCCCGGGGGGCCCGGCGGCCCCGGCGGCAAAGTCCGGCAGATACTGCCTTACCGTAACGGTCAGTTGCACGGCGAGGTCAAGACATTTACCCCGGATGGCAAACTCACCGACTCGGCGTATTATGAGGAGGGCAAGCGCGTGGAGCGGAAGGCCGTACCGGCGCCCGCGCCCGCGCGCGGACCAGTGCGGCGGTAGCCCGACGGGAGGCGAGTGCGATGGCGGTGCAGGTGGCAATGGGAGCCTCGATGCAGTGCAGCTTTGGCGCGGCGCCATCCACGCTGGTGGTGCTGCCCGTAAACAAGGTGCTGACGCAGACGCCGGCCGCCAACATCATGGACGGCGCGCCCATGATGAACGTGCCGCCCTTCGGGATGTGCTCGTCGCCAGCGAATCCGGTGGTGGCTGCGGCCACGGCGGCGGCGCTGGGCGTGCTCACGCCCATGCCCTGTATCCCGGCAACACCGGCGCCCTGGGCGCCGGGCGCGCCCACGGTGCTGCTCGCCAACATGCCCGCGCTCGACCATAACTGCAAGCTCATGTGCCTGTGGGGGGGCGTGATCCAGATCGTCTCGCCCGGACAAACCAAGATGATGGTGCCGTAGCCATGGCGGAAAAGAAGAAAATTCATTTCGCGCTCGACCACAAGGCGATGGGGCTGCTGGTGCTGGGCGCATGCCTGCTGGGCGTGCTCGTCTTTGCCGACGGACTGCTGACGGGCGTGGGGCTGTACCGGAAGAGCGTGTGGCCGGTCTTGATAGCCGGGCGCAAGGCGGAAGCGGCCGCCGTGCTCGCCGCCAGCCATGCGCCGAAGGTTCCTCCTGCCCCGGC
>JBOGKL010000367.1:0-12536 GCA_050745525.1 Terriglobales bacterium
CTACATCGTGATGCTGGCCGCCTTCACCGGCATCGAGATCATCGGTCGCGTGCCCGCCATCCTGCACACCCCGCTCATGTCGGGCTCCAACTTCGTGCATGGCATTGTCGTCGTGGGCGCCCTCTACGCGCTGCTCAACGCCACCACCCCGGCGCAGCAGATCATCGGCTTCGTGGGCGTGCTGCTGGGCGCGGGCAACTGCGCCGGCGGCTACGTCTCGACGGAAAGGATGCTGGAGATGTTTAAATCCAGCAGGGGCTAGCCGATGCACGCCGCCACGCCCCGCCTCATCATTGAGGCCGCCGATTTCATCGCGGCCCTGCTCTTCATCCTCGGCCTCAAGCGCATGTCCTCGCCCGTCACCGCGCGCAACGGCATCGTGGTCGCCGGCTGGGGTGTGCTCATTGCCACGCTGGCCAGTTTTCTCTACGTCTTCGGCCTCACCCCCGCCGCGCAGCCGCATCTGGGCGTGAACCTGGCGCTGTGCATCATCGCTCTGGTCATCGGCCTCATCTGGGCCTGGTGGACCGGCAAGCGCGTGCCCATGACGCAGATGCCGCAGATGGTCGCCCTCTACAACGGCATGGGCGGCGGCGCCGCCGCCTGCATCGCCGCCGTCGAGTTGAGCGGCCGCGGGGCGCTCACCACCGGACGCCTCATCCCGGCGCTGATCGGTGCCCTCATCGGCGCCATCTCGCTGTCGGGCTCGCTCATCGCCTGGGCCAAGCTCGACGGCAAGATCAACAAGACACTGCACTGGAGCGCGCAGCAGTACGTCAACTTTGCCGTGCTGGGCGCCACCGTCGCCGTCGGGCTCTACATGATCCTGTCGGCCACCGGACAGGCGCACCCCGGCGTGACGGTCGGCTATTTTGTCGGCTCGCTGGCCTTCGGCGTGCTGGCGACGCTGCCCATCGGCGGCGCCGACATGCCGGTCATGATCTCCCTTTATAACGCCATGACTGGCATCGCCGTGGCCATCGAGGGCTACGTGCTGCAAAACCCGGTGCTCATCATTGCCGGCGTGGTGGTGGGCGCGGCCGGTTCGCTGCTGACGCTGGCCATGGCCAAGGCCATGAACCGTTCCATCGCCAACGTGCTCTTCACCCACTTCGGCGCCCCGGCGGCGGCGGGAACGACGGAAATTCACGGCAGCATGAAGCCGGTCGAGGCCAGCGATGCCGCCATCAACATGCGTTACGCGGGCCGCGTCATCATCATCCCCGGCTACGGACTGGCGGTGGCGCAGGCGCAGTACAAGCTCTACGAGTTCGTGAAGCTGCTGCAGGCGGCGGGCGTGGACGTGAAGTTCGCCGTGCATCCGGTGGCCGGACGCATGCCCGGGCACATGGACGTGCTGCTGGCCGAAGCCGGCGTACCGTATGACCTGATGAAAGAGCTCGACGAGGTGAACGACGAGTTCGGCTCCACCGATGTCGCCCTGGTGATCGGCGCCAACGACGTGGTCAATCACGCCGCCCGCAGCGACAAGTCCTCGCCCATTTACGGCATGCCCATCCTCAACGCCGATCACGCCCACCAGGTCTACGTCATCAAGCGCGGACAGGGCAAGGGCTACTCGGGCGTCGAGAACGAGCTCTTCTTCGCCGACAACTGCAACATGGTCTACGGCGACGCGCAGGCGGTGCTGGTGAAATTCATCGCCGCCATCAAGGAAATGGGCGCCGCCGCCTAGGTGACGCTCCCGTTTCCGCCGCGAACGCTAGAATGCCGTTAGCGATATGCCCGCTCCTTCCGGCCGCGCTGACCGCCCCGCGTCCGAGTACGGCTATACGGCCGTGTTCGAACCCATCGCCGAGGGAGGCTACGACGTGATCGTACCGGCCATCCCGGAGATCGCGACTTTCGGGTCCACGATCGAGAACGCCCGCGCCATGGCCAAGGATGCAATTCGCTGCTTTCTCGAAAGCGCGATCCGGACGGGCGAGGCGATTCCGCGCGCGAATTAAGTTCGCGGAATTACCCCGCGCTCGTCCACAGCGGGCGCAAAGCCTCGGCGCAGTGCTCCAGAAACGCCTGCCCCGGCGGCGAAAATGCTTCCGGCTGGTCGCTTTCCACGTCCAGCGTCCCCAGCGGCGAGCCGTGCTCATCGAAGATGGGCACAATGATCTCCGATCGCGTCTCGCCCAGCGTGGGCAGATAGTCCGCATCAGCTCCGACGTCACCGACGTTAACCGTGGCAGCAGTGCGCAGGGCGCGGCCGGTCAGGCCCCGATCCGAGGGGAAATCCGGATGCGCGGGCCCGGCGGCGCCGGCCCACACCAAGTTCGTCGCGAGCCCTCGCTCCCGGTCCACCCCGTAAAGCCCGAGCCAGCGGTACCCGCCTGCTTGCTGCAAGGTCGTGGCGGCGCGGCTGAATTTTTCGAGCCGCGTTCCCGCGCCTGTGGCGACCGCGCTCAAGGCCGCGAGTAGTTCGTCGCGGCAGTAGGCCAGCGGCTCCTCGGCTTCGGGCACGCCGGCGGCGGCGGCGCGCTCGAGCCAGGGCAGCGCCTCCAGCGGACGCTCGAAGCCCTGCAACAGCAGCAGTCCCTTATTGAGCGTGAACAGATGGTTGCCGGGATCGAGCGCCAGGGCGTGATCCAGGCTGTCGAGAGCCTCGGGGAAACGCTCGGCGCGCAGTAGCAGGCCCGCGCGATTGGACCAGGCGGCGGTGGCCAGAGCCGCGTTACCGGCGGCGTGCGCCAGCAGCGCGTCGTAAGCGGCGAGAGCGGGTTCCCAGCGATTGAGGTCCTCGAGCAGCAGTGCCTTGCCCAACCAGGCGGGCGCATAGGCGCCATCGAGTTGCAAGGCGCGCTCGAAGGCCGCCAGCGCGCTGGTGTTACGTTCGTGGGCTTGCAGGCGCCGCGCCTCGGCGACCCACTCGGCCGGCGTGAGCGCCGGTTCTTCAGGCGCGGGTGGCGGCGTTGCGGGCACCGGCGCTCTCCAATACGCGCTCCAGGCGGCTTCCCGGCACGGCGATGGTCTGGCTGCGCTCCGGTCCGGTCGAGACCATGCCGATGTCCAGCCCGGTTTGTGCGCCGATGAATTCCAGATATGCCCGCGCCTGCGCCGGCAGTTGCTCCACCCGCGTCATGCCCGCAGTGCTCGTCTGCCAGCCGGGCAGCTCCTCGTATTGCGGTTCCAGTTTTTCCCAATCCAGAGCCGCCGCCGGAACCGACTCGACCCGTTTTCCATGCAGCCGGTAACCCACGCACACCGGAATCCGCGCCAGTTCGTCCAGCACGTCCAGCTTGGTGAGGATCAAGGATTCCATGCCGTTCAGCATGGCCGCATAGCGCATCAGGGGCACATCGAACCAGCCGACGCGGCGGGGGCGCCCGGTGACGCTGCCGAACTCGTTCCCGCGCTGGCGCAACGCTGTCGCCAACTCCCCCTGCGCCTCGGTAGGAAACGGCCCTCCGCCCACGCGCGTGCAATAGGCCTTGCTCACTCCCAACACCGCGCGAACGCGCGTGGGCGCCAGGCCAGTTCCGGTGCAGGCGCCTCCGGCCGTGGTGCTGCTGGAGGTGACGAACGGATAGGTCCCATGGTCAATATCGAGCAACGCCCCTTGGGCGCCCTCCAGCAGAATGGATTCCCCCCGGGCGGCAGCCTGGTTCAGCAGCCAGGCCGTATCGGTCACGTAGGGCCGGATCTGCTCGCTCAGCGCGACGTAGTTTTCAACGATCTGGCCAGCATCGAGAGGATCAGAACCGTACAGCGCCTTGCCGATGGCGTTCTTCTCCGCCAAGGCATTCTGGATGTGCGCGCGCAGCAAGTCGCGGTTGTACAAATCGTGTACGCGCAGCCCGCGCCGCCCCATCTTGTCTTCGTAAGCGGGGCCGATGCCGCGCGAGGTGGTCCCGATCTTCACGCGGCCCGGAGCGCTTTCCGCCGCCAGCTCGATCATGCGATGGTAGGGCAGAATGACGTGCGCGCGCGCCGACACGTGCAGCTTGCCCGCCACCGCCACGCCCGCCTGCTCCAGCGCACGAATTTCCCCCACCAGCGCCTCCGGGTCCACCACCACGCCGTTGCCGATGATGGCCCGCGAGCCGCTCAGAATGCCGCACGGAATCAACTGCAGAATGAAGCGGCGCTCGCCGATGACGACCGTGTGCCCGGCGTTGTGGCCGCCCTGCCAGCGCGCGACCCAGGCGAAGTGGCGCGAGAGCAGGTCCACCACCTTGCCCTTGCCCTCATCGCCCCATTGCGCACCGACAACGATGACGGCACACGGGTCCGCCATGGATTGAGCTGCCTTCGCCACGGTCCTGTCAGTGAACCGGCGTCGGTTGGAGATGGCGATCGAGGGTGCGGCGCAACGCGTCCTTGCTGACGTAGCCGACGATCTGCTCCTCGACCTTGCCGTTGCGGAATAGCAGCAACGTGGGAATGCCCTGCACCTGGTAAGCGCCCGCGGTGCGCACGTTCTGGTCCACATCCAGCTTGCCGACCTTGAGCTTGCCGGCCAGCTCGGCCGCCACCGCTTCCACGTGCGGCGCCAACTGACGGCACGGACCGCACCACGTCGCCCAGAAATCCACCAGAACCGGCATGTCAGATTTCAGCACTTCGCTCTCGAAATTGGCATCGGTAAATTCGGTGATGTTGGCAGACATGATGTTCTCCTCCCGCTAATATTGTACCGGAGTCTCATGCCGGCACCACGGGGCCAGAATTTCCTGTATCAGCCGCAGTGGCTGCGCCGCGTGGCCGCGGCGGTCGGGCCCGCCGTCGAGCTCAATGACGCGCTCCTGGAAATCGGCGGCGGGCCCGGCGGCTTGTCCGAACTGCTGGCAGAAAGCAGCCGCCGGCTCTGGGTCGTCGAGGTGGATCCCGCGCTCGCCGAGGGGCTGCGCCGGCGACTCAACAGCGCGCACGTCACCGTTCTGCACGCGGACATATTGAACCTCGATTTGCGCGCCCTCGCCACTCAGCATCAAGTCGAGCGCTGGCGCATCGCAGGAAATCTGCCCTATTACATCACCAGCCCCATCCTGCTGTACCTATTCCGCCACGCCGCTCTTATAACTGATGCCACGGTGATGGTGCAGCGCGAGGTAGCTGAGCGCCTCTGCGCCTCGCCGGGGAAAAAGGACTTTGGACTGCTCTCGGCGACCACGCAGTTCTATGCCAAACCGGAGCGGTTGTTTGATATTCCTCCGGGGGCGTTCCGGCCCGCGCCGAAGGTCCACTCCACGCTGGTGCGACTCACCATGGCCCCGCAGGCGGAAAAGCTGGGCGTCGAAGCAGAACCCTTCCTGCGCTTCCTGCAGCGCGGATTTGCGCACAAGCGTAAGCAACTGGCGAGCTTTCTGGGCGACCCGGCGCGCGCGGGACTGTCTCCGCGCGCCCGCGCCGAGGATCTTTCGCTGGTGCAATGGGCTGAGCTGTACCGGACCATGGATCGGCGGCCGCGCGTATAGAATGTAAGCTGTGAGCAAGGCACTGCAAATAATTCCTCTGGGCGGCCTGGGCGAGTTTGGTCTCAACATGATGGCCATCCGCTACGGCGACGACCTTGTCGTAGTGGACTGCGGTCTGATGTTCCCCGAGCCGGAGCTGCTCGGCATTGACATTGTCGTCCCCGACGTCAGCTTTCTGGTGGAGAACCGCGCCCAATTGCGCGGCATTCTCCTCACCCACGCGCACGAGGATCACATCGGCGCGCTGCCGTTCGTGATCGAAGACCTCAACGTGCCCATCTACGGCACCGAGTTCACCCTGGCCATGGTGGAGTCGAAGTTCAGAGAGCACGGACTGCTCGAAAGCACGACCCGGCACGTGGTCAAGCCGCTCGAGCCGTTCACGCTGGGGCCGTTTTCGATCGAGTACGTTCACGTCACCCACAGCATCGTGGGCGCGTGCGCGATCGCGATTACGACGCCGGCGGGGGTGATCATCCACACCGGCGACTTCAAGATTGACCCGACCCCGAGCGACCACCGCCCCTTCGATCTGCACGCCTTCGCCGCCTACGGACAGCGCGGCGTCCTGGCCCTGCTCAGCGACAGCACCAACGTGGACCGCCGCGGCTACACGGCCAGCGAATTGGCCGTGCGCGACCGCTTCGACGAACTGTTCGCCAACGCCGGCGAGGGACGGCTGTACATCTGTTGCTTCACCAGCTCCATCCACCGCATCGAGCTCGCCGTCGAGATGGCCGCCACCTACGGCCGCAAGGTCTGCTTCCTGGGCCGGAGCATGGAGAACAACACCGCCATCGCGCACCGGCTCGACTTCCTGCATCTTCCCGACGGCATCCTGATCCGTCCCCAGGACCTGCGCTCGTTTCCGCGCAACCAGGTGACGGTGGTGATCTCCGGCAGCCAGGCCGAGCCCATGTCGGCGCTGGCGCGGGCTTCGGTGGACAACCACAAGCATGCCGAGATCAGCCCCGGCGACACGGTGGTCTTGTCCAGCCGCATCATCCCCGGCAACGAGCGCGCCATCTTCCGCATGATCAACCACCTGTTCAAGCTGGGCGCGCAGGTGGTGTACGACACCGACCAGTTCCCGCCCGTGCACGTTTCCGGCCACGCCAGCCAGGAGGAATTGAAGCTGATGGCCAACCTGGTGCGGCCGCGGCACTTCATCCCCGTCCACGGCGAGTTCCGCCAGCTCACGCTGCACGCGCAGTTGGTGCGCAGCCTGCGCATCCCCAACCTGAAGGCGCATGTGGCCGAAGACGGCGAGGTGCTGGAAATCAACAGCGAAGGTCTCTTGCGCACGGGCACGGTCGCCACCGGGCGCGTCTTCATTGACAGCGGCAGTCAGGACGAGGTGGCCGAGGAAGTGATCGTGCGCGACCGCCGTCATCTGGCCGAGGATGGCATCGTGCTGCCGGTGCTGGCCATCAGCAAAGCCTCCGGGCAGTTGCAGAAGGAGCCGGAAATCGTCTCCTCCGGTTTCGTCAGTCCCATGATGGCCGACGGGCTGCTCAGCCGCGCGCGCCAGGTCGTCGCCGCCTCGGTGGCGGAGGCGGGACGGGAAGAGTCCGGCGACTGGTCGCTCATCAAGGAGCGCATCCGCCGCGATTTGCGCAAGTTCCTGCAGGCACAGACCAACAAGAGACCGCTGATCCTGCCGGTCATTTTGGAAGTATGAAACTCGCGTTCCTGCTGCTGCTGAGCGCCGGCTGTTGCGCCGCGCAACGCGCAGGCCGGGCTGGGGCTCAGGGCACCTCCGGCCCGGCCGAGCGTCAAGCGGATCGCTCGGCGCAGCCGAGCGGGGGCCCGCGCCAATCCATGGCCATCCCACTGCAAAAGGCCATCGCGCTGGGCGCGGAAAAGGTGCATCTCAGCCCCGACGCCGGCAGCGCGCCGGTGGGCAACCTCACCCCCGGCGAACAAATCGGCGTCCAGGCCGTCAACGGACGCTACACCCAGGTCTTCTCCGGTATCTCCGGTTGGATCACCGATCACAACTACGTGCTGCTCAGCGCCCCCGACGCCGATTCGGTGATCTTTGGCGCCGCCGTGCAATGGCAGCAGAAGGCCAACTACGATCAGAGCGATACGGAGACCTCCACCGCCGTGCGGCTCTACCTCAGCATCTACAACTACCTGCCCGACTCGGCACGCGCCGGCGAAGCTCTCTACCGCGGCGCCGCGCTGCAGTGGGACACCAAGGTGGCCGAGCTCCCGGGGCGCACCTCGCCCAGCTTCCGCCTCTTTCCCGACGACCATCTGCTGCATCGGGTCGAAGGCAAATATCGCGGCACGCCATGGGCGGCGCGGGCGGCTTACAAGCTCATCATCGAGCACTTCTCCTGCGGCGACTGGTTTGAAAAGCCCGCCTGCATCGGCAAGGAAGCCAACCGCTATCACGACTACGTGAAGCAGTATCCGCGCAGCCCCGATGCGGCCGAAGCCGCCTACGACGCCCTCTATCGCGAGGGCATCGCCTGGACGATCTACCGCGCGCCGGGCAAGAACCAGGACCAGAAGCTGGCGCAGCAGTACCGGCAGCGCGTAGCCGACGACGCCTCCCGCCTGGCGCAGGACTATCCGGCAACCGACTGGGCCGCGCGCGGCGTGTATCTGGCCTTCCAGGTGGCGCACCACTCGCCGGTGCCGCTGCCGGCAACCACGCCCCTGGGCGGACCCTAGCCGGGTTCGGCAGAGCGCCCGCCGGGTCGCGAAAGCGCCCAAAGTGTATCACGGCCTACCATTTAAGTCCTTCATTTTGTAGCGAGTCGCTTCGCGCCCGCCGAGACCACCAGTCCGCGGTGGCTGGGCACGTGGGCCGTCGTGCCGAGCCCGGTCCCGAGCGCAGGCCGAGGTTCCCAGGGTGCGGATCTTGACAGAACTGTGACATTTGCCGGCGGAGGCAAACACCTCCCGCAGTGATTGGATGCGAAGCTCGCGCGCGAGTTGGTGACTCCTCGAAATTTCTTTTAGCTCACCGCGAGAGGCTGTGGTAGCGTAGCCGCGTGAGGTCAAGCGCCGTGCCAAACAAGCCGGCGGTTGCTTGTCTGTCTGTCTGTCTGTCTGTCTGCGCCGTCGCCGGGCTGGCGGTAACAGCTGCAGCCCAGATCGCCCCTTCGCGCTGGAGCAGCCTTAAGACGCTGCCCCGTGGCTACGTGGATCGCTCCGATGTTGACCTTCACCTGGAGTTTCCCATCTACAGCCGCAACACGGGCACGCGCGCGCAACTCGAGGGCCAGCTCGTCTACGACGGGCTGATCTGGAACGTGCAAGCCGGAGCGTGGGCGCCGAACCCGATGGGCGGCTGGCATTTCGAGGCCAATAAGGGCGCCGTGCTCATCGGGCCGCCGCAACCCCGCTCCTGCGGCGGCGACGAGGCCCAGAAGTCTGGCGCTGGTCCCGACATCGTCTACGGCACCTACACCACCAGAGATTTCACCTTCATTGCCCCCGACGGCACCACCGAAGACGTGGGCGATTGGAGGACCCATACCGGCGATGGCTGCCCGACCGACATACTAGGCTCGAAGACGACCATCGTGCAGGCCAGCCGCGAGACCTATACCGTCACCACGAACTCGAACGGTGGCACGAGCGCCTTCGATTCCGAAGGCGACAACGTTGCAACGTCGGCCGCGGCTCTATAGTTTTCTTGGGGGGTTTGGCCTGGCCCTGTTCGCCATGATCGCGCCGACCCTGTTGAAGTGAGGTCGGCTCCGGCCCGCACGGGAGTTCCATGCGACGCCTGACGCAGGCCCGAAGGCGCCGGCGGCGGCGGCTACTTGCCGCTGCGATCCCCGTGCTGGGCCTCGCCGCGATTTTTGTGTTCTTCCGCGCCACAAGCTCCGCCGTTATTTGGTCGGCCAGGTCGCAGACGACGGATTGCGGCGGCCTCCACGGTTCAGAACTGGGGCCCGGGAACTGCATCTGTCCTGACATCCGTGGAGATACGGGCTCCAAAAGGCGCGATGCGGGCCAATGTGCTGATCCTGGAAAACGAGTCGGCGTTCCCGGCGGGAGTCACAAGGATTGACATGGTCTGGCGAAGCCCCAGGGTTTTGGTGCTCACCTATCACGGAAGCGCAGCTATTGATTTTCTTGGCTTCTGACTGCTTCGGGATCAAGGTTAAACTGCAACATGCCCCGGTGACACCGGGGCCATAGCTGGCGCATTCCATCCGCGCCGACAGCGGCCCGCCGTGAGTGCTGGTAAGGCCGGGTGCTGACGGGCTGCGCCGACCAGGGAACGACATGGTCAGCCAGGTCAATCTCCCCAGACGGAAGACTCATGGCATCTGCGAAGACGATCGAATTTGGCGGGCCCGGTACCGCAGACGCCGAAACGACGGTCTCGTTGAAACAGTCCGGGCGACGGGGAAACAGAGTTGAGATCCTACTGCTGAGCAACGTCTTTGCCGAAGGCCCAAATCAGACGCGGGTTCAAATGGCCTGGCGGGGCTCCGGCCTTACCGTCAGCTATCCGGCCGGTGCCGAAATCGATCTCGAGGTGGTGCGGTGCTTCGACATACCTATCACGTACATACCGCGGCCCGCAAAAAACGGCGGAAAGTAGTCGAGAGCCGAATCGCCTGGGTTCTGTGGGCTGCGCTTGCCGCTTGCCTCGCCGGGTGCGGAGGCCAGACGCCGGCATGGACGGCGCGAACCAGGTCCCCTGACGGCAGATTTATCGCGACTGCCGTCACCACCGAGGTCGGCGGTTTCGGGGCGGCAGCGCAATATACGAAGGTCTCCCTGATGCGGACCGGGCCGGTTGGGTCAAACACGCAGGTGCTTATGCTGGACGACAATCGAGTCGCATCTCCGGCGCACGTCCACATGACGTGGGATCGCGGCGTACTCGTGCTGACTTACCCGGCGGCGGCGGTCGTTGAATTTGCCGCCGCGCAGTCCCTTGGCGTCGCAATTAGGCTAGAGCCGAGCCAGGGCGGATAGGAACCTGCGCGGCTGTCTGCAGGCGTTTCCTGGCGGTCAGGGATCACAGGGCCTCGCGCGTGGGGGCTTTTGCCCGCAGATCTGATTAGGCCGCCCCGGGCAGCCTGGGCTGCTGAAGACAGCGAACCCCGACCTCAGATGAACATCTCGTCGTCCTGGTAGACAGGGTGCGACGAGGGGCTCGACCGGCGGCGGAAGAAGAAGTCCAGTCCCGTGCGCAGGCCCTGCAGTACCGCGTTCACGTCGCGCACGGGATTGAGTATGGTCTCGCGCACCGTGGTAGCGATCTGATCCACGCTGCCCAAGGCGGAGCCGATGGCGTCATCCACGCGTACCATCTGCAGCTCGAGCCGCTCGGCGAACTCGCCGGCAAAGGCATCGGCGCGCCGCAACTGATCGCGCGCCAGCGCGCTCATCTCGGCCACGTTGGCCGCCACGGCGTCCAGCTTGGGACGCGTATCGGTGATCAGCGCATGCACGTCACGCAGCAGCGGCGCCAGGTTGGCCGCCGATTGTTGCAGGTGCGGCAGCACCGGCTCCAGCTTGTCCGACAGCTTTTGAAACCGGTTGGCCAAGCCCGCCAGCACAATCCACTGCGCCAACAAGGCCAGCGCCGCAACCGCGATGAAGATGATGAGCAGAATGTCAGTTGTGGGCATGCGCGCGTCTCTCTCCAGCCATTGCAGCGGTCATCAGAGTTGGGCGCCGGGCTCGTGCTTCTCTTCCGTGCCGCTCGCCTCGCGAAAGGCTTGCTTGCCCGCTTCCACGGCCGCCTGGAACTGGTCAATCTGCCGGGTCACGGCCGATTTGCCGCGCTCGGCGTACTCGCCCGCCTGCGAGCGGATGCCCCCGGCCTGCTGCCGCCACTCGTTGGCCCGGGAGCGAAGCCGCTCCCGGCTCTCCCCCGCCTTGTCGCGCAGGACCCCACGCGTTTGCTCGCCTGACTGCGGCGCGTACAGCACACCCGCCAGCGCGCCCAAACTCAATCCGACAAGAAACCACAATCCTCTGGATTCGGCCATAAACCCTCCGCTGTGGTGATGCTAGCACTCGCCACGGGCACATGCAATTCAGTTTGTGGGAGAGTTTGTCGGAGGCGCACTGGGTGTGTGCAGGCTCGTCCACACCGCCCGCGCGCGGGGGCTGGGCAGCACCGCGGCCAAGGCCTCGAGGCTGGCCGAGCGTACGGCGCTGAGGCTGCCGAAAGTCTGCAACAGCTTTCTCACCGCCGCCGGACCCACGCCGGGGATGGCCAGCAGTTCCGAACGCAAATTCGCCTTGCCCCGCCGCTCGCGGTGGAACGTGATCGCGAACCGGTGCGCCTCGTCGCGGATGGCCTGCAGCGTGTGCAACGCGCGAAGATAGGGCTGGGGCCGCGGGCCCCCAGCCCCGGCGAGCGCAAGCGGGTCGCTCGGCGCAGCCGAGCGGGGCCCCGCGCCGGTCAAAGCCGGGCTTTCGGCGCTCAGCCGCAGCGGTTCGGTCTCCCGCCCGGGCAGATACACCAACTCCTCGCGCTTGGCCAGGCTCGCCAACGGCAGATCCTGCAGGCCCAAATCGGTAAGCACGCGCTGGGCGGCGTGCAGTTGCCCGATGCCTCCGTCAATCAATACCAGGTTCGGTAGCTCAGCGCCCTCGGCCAATCGGCGCTCATAGCGGCGGCGGACGACCTCGGCCATCGAGCGGAAATCATCCACGCCAGCCACGGTGCGGATGCGGTAGCGGCGATACTCGGCATGCCGCATCGCCCCCGCCTCCCACACCACCATCGAGGCCACCGTCTCGGCCCCCTGAAAATGCGAAATGTCAAAGCCCTCGATGCGCCCCGGGGTGTCGCCCAGCGGCAGCGCCAAGGCCTCGGCCAACTCCCGCCAGACATGCCCGTCCCTCTGCGCCGGCGCCCCGGCGTACCCCTCGCCCGCGGCCGTGGCAGCGGGGAAGCGCCGGGCAAACGACAGTTGCGCGTTGCGGGCCGCCAGCGCCAGCATTTCCTTTTTTGCGCCGCGCTGCGGAACGGCAATCGTCACCGTGCCGCCGCGTTGCGCTGACAGCGCCACCTCCAGCGCGGCGCGATCCTCAAAATCCAGCGGCGCGTTCACCCGCGGCGGCAGATACGGTTGCTGCAGATAAATCTGCTTCAGCCAGGTGCCGAGC
>JBOGKL010000368.1:0-3001 GCA_050745525.1 Terriglobales bacterium
CTCCATGGCCTTGAGATAGCGTTCCGGCGTCCGCCGCAGCCCCTCCCGTTCCGGGTCCTCTCCAAAACGGCGCAACAGCGAAGTGACCAATTCCTGATTGGACACCGGGGCAAGTTCGGCGGGCATATCGGTATTGTATTCTAAGCTTTGCGGCGGATTCTCCACCTCGCGCCTTGCCTGCTGTTGGCCTTGGCGCTGGGAGCGCTGGCGGGCTGCTCCTCGCGCGCCCGGCCCGGTCGTGCGGTTCCCGGTTTTCACCTCACCCTGCTCAACGGACAGAAGGTGACGCTGGCGAGCTTTCGCGGGCGCGTGGTCGTGCTCAATTTCTGGGCCAGTTGGTGCGCGCCCTGCGTCGAGGAGACGCCGGCACTCAACGCCCTCGCCCAGGATTTCCCCAACGGACGGGTGGTCGTGCTCGGCGTCTCCATTGATGAGGACCCGGTGGCCTACCGTACCTTCCTCGCCCGCTTTGGTATTCACTACCCCACCGCACGCGACCCCACGCAGGCCATCATGCACCGCTACGGTACGCGTCAGATCCCGGAGACCTACATCATCGGCCCCGACGGACGTCTGGCGCGCAAGCTGGTCTCCGTCGCCGATTTTAATTCGCCGACGATGCTCTCGTTCATCCGCCATCTGGCCGGCATCCGCCCGCAGGCCCGCAGGACCGGGCTGGGGCCTCGGGGTCACCAGCGCGGTCCTGCGTAAGCGGGTCGCACGGCAGAGCCGCGCGGGGTCCCGCGCCGATCAAAAGTCCAAGATCAGAGATAGCTGACGCGGCTTTCCGGCGTCTCCGGCGCTTTGGGCACCACCGTGATGCCGCCCGGATCGCGCGTGTATCCCATCTCCTGATCGTGAGCCGGATCCAACCCCACAGTCTGGAAGGGAGCGATGTGAGCGTTCTTGTCCACGATCGCGCGATGCAGGCGGGCTCCGCGTCCGATCACAACGTTGTCCATGATCACGCTGTCGAGGACTTCGGCCCCTTCCTCGACTACTACGTTATGCCCGAGCACGCAGTCCTTGACGAATCCGCCCGCCAGAATGCAGCCTCCGGAGATCAGCGACTGCAGCGCCGTGCCCCGCCGCCCGTTCTCGTCAAAAACGAACTTGGCCGGCGGCTGGTTGAAGTTCGCGCCCATGATCGGCCACGACCAGTTGAACAGGTTCAACTCGGGCGTGACGCTGCGCAGATCCATGTTGGCGTCGAAGTAGGCGGGAATTGTGCCCACATCGCGCCAATAAGGGCGCTCCAGCCCGGCACCGTGATGCACGGGCAAACGGTTGCTGTAAAAGTCGTAGGCAAACACGCGGCGTTGACGGGCCAAGTCGGGCAGAATCGAACGGCCGATGTCGTGCGCACCGGGGCGGCTGGCGTCCTCGATCAGCACGTCGGCCAACACCCGGGTATTAAAGATGTAGTTGCCCATCGAGGCCAGCACGCGCTCGGGTTGCTGCGGCAGGCGCGGAGCCTCCTCGGGCGCCGGCTTCTCCACAAACGAGTGAATGCGTCCGTCGGCATCGGTCTCGGCGACGCCGAGTGCGCCGGCCTGCTCGGCTGAAACCGGCATGCACGACACCGTGGCCTCGGCCTCGTGCTCGATGTGGTAGTCCACCATTTGGCCGATGTTCATCTTGTAGATATGGTCGGACCCGAAGACGGCCACCACGTCGGCCCCGTACTGCTCGACCAGGTTCAGGTTCTGGTAGATGGCGTCGGCGGTGCCGCGGTACCAGGCATTGCCCAACTGCATCTGCGCCGGAACGATGGTGGCAAAGGAATCATGCCCGCCGCCCACGAACCACCACGCGCGCTGTACGTGGTTGATCAGCGACTGCGCCTTGTATTGCGTCAGGATGTAAATGGCGTTGATGCCGGAATTCACCAGGTTGCTGAGAACGAAATCAATGATGCGGTAGCGTCCGCCGAAAGGCACCGCGGGTTTGGCGCGATGGCGGGTGAGCGGCTGCAAACGGTCGCCGCGTCCGCCCGCCAGTACGATGGCGAGCACGCGGGGAGCATGACGGAGCGGCATCTAGGCGGATTGTAGCAGGTGGGCGAACCAGCGGTGTACAGGCGAGGTGGCCGACAGCTCGGGGTGAAACGTCGCCGCCAGCAGATTTCTCTGGCGCACCAGCACGGGCTGCTCGCGCTCGCGCGCCACCACGGCCACCTCCGGGCCCAAGTCCTCTAATTGCGGCGCGCGGATCAAGACCGTCTCCATCGCGCTCACGCCCAACTCGGATTGAAACTCCGGCGTCACCGCTGCGGTGCGGATGGAACTCTCCCTATGGCGACCGTAGGCGTTGCGCACCGCGGTCACGTCGAGCACGCCCAGCGAGGCTTGCTCGGGCGCGCGCACGCGCTTGGCCAGCAGAATGGTGCCGGCGCAGGTGGCCAGCGTGGGACGGGCGTCCACGAAAGCGCGCAGACGCCCGGCGAAGTTTTCCTGGGCCAGGAATTTCAGCATGGTGGTGCTCTCGCCGCCGGGCAATACGATGCCGCACAGCCCGTCCAGATCGGAGGCGCGCCGCACCCACACCGGCTCGCACCCCTCGCGCCGCAAGGCCTCGCCGTGGGCGGCAAAGTCGCCCTGCAGGGCCAGCACGCCGACCCGTCGCATTACCATCCCCGCGTCTGCAGTAGTTCCTCGGAGGGGATGGCGGTGGCGTTGATGCCGCGCATCGCCTCGCCCAGTTCTTCGGAGACTTCCAGCAGCACCTTGGGGTCCTGGAAATGCGTCGCCGCCTTGACGATGGCGCGTGCGCGCGTGGCCGGGTCCTCGGACTTGAAAATGCCCGAGCCCACGAAGACGGCCTCGGCGCCCAACTGCATCACCAGCGCCGCATCGGCGGGGGTGGCAATGCCGCCGGCGGAAAAGTTCGGAACCGGCAGCTTGCCCTCGCGCGCCACCAGCCGCACCAGATCCAACGGCGCGGCCAGGTCCTTGGCGCGCGCGAACAATTCGGCTTCGCTCATGACCGTGAGCTGCTTCAT